>NZ_CACSJV010000014.1:0-79275 GCF_902706105.1 Curtobacterium sp. 18060
ACCCCGAGCAGCTCCGCGTCCCCGAGCGACGACGCCACCACCGACGCCGAAGCCGACTCGGGTGCGGGCGAGCCCACGGAGACACTGCCCACGACCGAGCAGCTGCTGGACTTCCCCTACTCGATGGACTCCATCTCCTGGCCGACCGAGGGCACCGTGTCGTCGTCGGACCTCGAGGCACTCGAGCGGGCGGGCACGAAGACCACGATCGTCTCGAGCGGGAACACCTCCGCCGGCGCGAACGCCACGATCTCGGCGTCGGAGAAGATCGGTGACGACCACGTCCTCGTGTCGGACCAGTCGATGTCGTCCCTGCTGCGCAAGGCCGCGACCGCACCGGACCGCCAGACCTGGTCGTCGGCGATGTCCGAACTCACCGCGACGCTCGCCACCTCGGCGCGCGACGGCACCGCCACGGGGCCGATCCTGCTGACCCTCGGTCGCGACTGGCCCTCGGACTCCGCTCGCCTCAGCCAGACCCTCGACGCCCTCGAGACCACCGCCTGGGTGGCGCCCGCCGATCTCTCAACGGCGTCGAACGCCGTCGCCGGGTCACTCACGCTCAACAGCGCGTCCACCGGGGCCGGCCGCATCGCACAGCTCAAGCGCCTGGTGCAGGGCGAACAGGGGCTCTCCGCGTTCGCCACGATCCTCGACACCCCCGCCGAACTGACCGCACCCGCACGCCTCCGACTGCTCGCCATCGCGTCGAACGCGTGGCGGGGGGACAACGACGGGCTGACGGCCGCCGTCGACGCCCGCACGGCCGCCTGGGCGAAGCAGACCACCGAGGTCGGGATCGTCGACTCGAGCAGCCTGACCCTGCTCGGCGACCGGTCCTCGCTGCCGGTCTCCATCCGCAACAGCTCCGACTACCCGGTGACGGTGCACCTGGCCGTCCAGCCGTCGAACTCCGCCCTCCGGGTCGTCCGCAACGACATCGTGGTCGAGATCCAACCGGACTCGTCGACCCGAGCGACCGTCCCCGTGCAGTCCGTCGCGAACGGCAAGGTCGAGCTGACCATGTCGCTGTCGAGCCCGACCGGCGTCGCGATCGCCCAGCCGGCCACCGTCGAGCTCAACGTCCAGGCGCAGTGGGAGACGGTCATCACCGCTGCCGCAGCGGTCGCTCTGATCGCGATCTTCGGCTTCGGCATCTTCCGCAGCATCCGGAAGCGCATCCGCCGTCGCAACGGCGAACTCGACGACGAGGACGACGACGACCCCAACCGCCCGCTCGCCGTGCAGCCGGGTGCGCCCGGTGCGCCCGCCTCGCCCGCGGGATCGGTCGTCGGACCGGGAGGCCCGGATCACCGCGCCGAGCCACCCACCGCGTTCGCCGTGACCGGCTCCGGTGCGGCCGCTGTCGCGGCTCCTGGAGGCGACCACCTGCAGGACGCGATCGCCCGAGCCGGAGTCGAACCGGGCCTCCCGTCCGACGCCCGTACCAGCCCTGTCGCGGACGCCCGCGACCCCGAGGAGCCGACCATCAGCGCCACCCAGCCCCAGCCCGACGTCGACGCGGAACCGGTCGCCGAGCGCAGCCTGGGGCGTGCGAGTGCGATGCTCGCGGCGGGGACGATGCTGTCGCGCATCCTCGGATTCGCGAAGACGTTCGTGCTGGCCTACGCGATCGGGCAGTACAAGAGCCCTGCCGGAGACGCCTTCGCGATCTCGAACCAGCTGCCGAACAACATCTACGCCCTCATCGCGGGCGGCCTGCTGTCGGCGGTGCTGATCCCGCAGATCGTCCGCGCCATGAAGAACGGGACCGACGGCGGCCAGTCCTACGTCAACAAGATCGTGACGCTCGGTGGCTCGGTGTTCATCGTCATCACCATCGTCGCCACCCTCGCTGCTCCGCTGCTGGTGCGCCTGTACAGCTCCCAATCCACCTCGGGTGGCAAGGGCCTCTCACCCGAGGCGTACGACCTCGCCGTCCTCTTCGCCTTCTGGTGCCTGCCGCAGATCCTCTTCTACGCGATGTACTCCTTGCTCGGCGAGGTCCTGAACGCGAAGCAGGTCTTCGGACCGTTCACGTGGGCGCCCCTGCTCAACAACGTCATCTCGCTCGCCGGTCTCGTCGTCTTCATCGCGATGTTCGGCGGCAGCGCCGCGAACTCGGGCGTCGACGACTGGGACGCCACGAAGATCGCGGTGCTCGCGGGCAGCGCCTCGGTCGGCGTCCTCGCCCAGGCAGCCTTCCTGCCGTTCTTCTGGCGCCGAGCCGGCCTGAGCTTCCGTCCCGACTTCCGCTGGCGGGGCGTCGGTCTGAAGGCAACGGGGACCGCGGCCGGATGGCTGTTCGCGATGATCCTCGTCACCCAGCTCGCCGGCATCGTGCAGTCGCGCGTCGCGTCGCTCGGCTCGGGTGCGGCCGGCAACGCCGTCCTGCAGAACGCATGGCTGCTGTTCATGCTGCCGCACTCGATCATCACGGTCTCGATCGCCACCGCCTACTTCACGCGCATGAGCCACGACGCGGAGCGCGGCGACCTCGGCGCGGTCCAGAAGAACCTGTCGCTCTCGCTCCGCATCGTCGGGCTCTTCACGGTCTTCGCGTCCGTCGCACTGATGGTCGTCGCCGTGCCGTTCGGACGGATGTTCTCGGACACGTTCGACGGCGCGCTGTCGATCGGCGCCGTGCTCTTCGCCTACATGCCGGGCCTCGTGCTCTTCAGCATCCTGTTCATCATCCAGCGCGTGTTCTGGGCCATGCACGACCACCGCACGCCGTTCCTGATGCAGTGCGTCCAGTCCGTGTTGTTCGTCATCGGCGCGCTGGCGGTGACCACGCTCCCCAACGAGACGATCGGGGTCGCGATCGCCGCATGCACCACGTTCGCCGGCACCGCGCAGACCATCGTCGCGCTGGTGCTCGTCCGCAAGCGCCTGGGTGGCATGGAGGGCCCCGTCGTGACCCGTTCGCACGTGCAGTTCATCGTCGCCGCGCTGATCGCCGGCGTGGTCGGTCTGGTGGTCGCGAACTTCCTCGGGGCGTTCTCTGCGGCCGGGTTCGCGATGTCGGACCGCACCGGGGCACTCATCACCATCGTCCTGACCGGCGCCGTCATGGTCCTCGTGTACTTCGGGGCGCTCGTCGTCGCCAAGAACGGCGAGATCAAGAACGCCGTCGGCATGGTGAAGAGCAAGCTCGGTCGCTGACCGCACGCTTCCCGGACGTCGCGGAATGCCGCGCCGGTACCATGTGTTGACCCGGTCAGCACGCAACGGAAGGGCAGTCAGGCATGCGCCAGCTCATCATCATCGGTTCCGGTCCGGCCGGGTTCACCGCCGGCATCTACGCCGCGCGCGCAGAGCTCAAGCCGCTCATCGTCGCGTCCAGCGTCGAGACGGGCGGGGAACTCACCAAGACGACCGAGGTCGAGAACTTCCCGGGCTTCCCCGAGGGGATCCAGGGTCCCGACCTCATGATCAAGATGCAGGAACAGGCCGAGAAGTTCGGCGCTGAGGTCCTGTACGACGACGCCGTCTCCGTCGACCTCACCGGCGACGTGAAGAAGGTCACCGTCGGCTCCGGCGAGACCTACGAAGCCCTCGCGGTCATCTACGCGACCGGTTCGGCGTACCGCCACCTCGGCATCGCCGACGAAGAGCGCCTCTCGGGCCACGGTGTCTCGTGGTGCGCGACCTGCGACGGCTTCTTCTTCCGCCAGAAGAACATCGCCGTGGTCGGCGGCGGCGACTCCGCGATGGAAGAAGCAACGTTCCTCACCCGCTTCGCCGACAAGGTCACCGTGATCCACCGCAAGGACACCCTCCGCGCGTCGAAGATCATGCAGGACCGCGCCCACAACGACCCGAAGATCGAGTTCGCGTGGAACAAGGAGGTCATCGGCATCCAGGGTGACTCCGCCGTGACGGGCGTGACGCTCAAGGACACCGTGGACGGCACCGAGAGCGAACTCGCCCTCGACGGTCTGTTCATCGCGATCGGCAACGACCCCCGCGTGCACCTCGTGCACGGTCAGCTCGAGCTCGCTCCCGAGGGCACCATCGCCGTCGAGGGCCGCACGTCCAAGGCCGTCGGTGTTCCCGGGGTCTTCGTCGCGGGCGACGTGCTCGACCACACCTACCGCCAGGCCATCACGGCCGCCGGTTCCGGTGCCGTCGCCGCGCTCGACGCCGAGAAGTACCTCGCCGACCTCGAGGACACTCTGACCGACGCTGCTGCGGGCGAGACCCCGGTCGAGCCGGTCACCATCTCCGCCTGACCCGTACGGCCCCCGGAATGCCGGGGGCCCGTCCGCGGTTCCACACCCAGTACCGACTTCTCACGAAAGGACACCCATGTCCAACGCAAAGGCTGTCACCGACGCCACCTTCTCGGACGAGGTCCTCAAGTCCGACAAGACGATCCTGGTCGACTTCTGGGCCGAGTGGTGCGGCCCGTGTCGCGCCGTCTCGCCGATCCTCGACCAGATCGCCGAAGAGCACGCCGGCAAGATCGAGATCGTGAAGCTCAACGTGGACGACAACCCCCAGTCGGCCATGAACTACCAGATCACCTCGATCCCGGCGATGAAGGTCTTCAAGGGCGGCGAGGTCGTCAAGACCGTCATCGGCGCCAAGCCGAAGCCCGCGCTCGAGGCCGACCTCGCCGAGTTCCTCGCGTAGGTCGCACCAGCACCACCGAACGCCCCGTCCTCGTCCTGCTCAGCAGGCGCCGGCGGGGCGTTCGCATGCCACCCGTTACGGATCGGCCCCCGCCGCGGAGCCCGGGTTTCCGGGGTCGATGTCGTAGTGTGGCGGGAATGTCTCACTGATCGGAGCACGGTATGACGAACGGCAACAGCCTCGACCCCTGGTACGACTCCTACGCCCAGCGCACCGCCGGGCTGAGCGCCTCCGAGGTCCGAGCCCTGTTCGCCGTCGCCTCGCGCCCCGAGGTGGTCTCGCTGGCCGGCGGCATGCCGTTCGTCTCCGCGCTGCCGAGGGAGCTCGTCACGGGCTCCCTGGACCGCGTGATGAACGAGCATGCGGCCATGGCGCTGCAGTACGGCGGCGGACAGGGTCTGCGGTCCCTCCGCGAGCACATCGTGGACGTCATGAGCCTCGAGGGCATCCGTGCCAGTGCCGAGGACGTCGTCGTGACGACGGGCTCGCAGCACGCGCTCGACCTCGTCACGCGTCTGTTCATCGATCCGGGCGACGTCGTCCTCGCCGAGTCCCCGTCCTACGTCGGTGCGATCGGTGTGTTCCGGTCGTACCAAGCCGAGACCGTCCACGTGACGACCGACGAGCTCGGTCTGGTGCCCGAGGCACTGCGTGAGGCGATTGCGAACCTCCGCACGCAGGGCAAGCGGATCAAGTTTCTCTACACGATCCCGAACTTCCACAACCCGGCCGGCGTCACCATGAGCCGGGAGCGCCGCATCGAGGTGCTCGACATCTGCCGGTCGAACAACATCCTGGTGCTCGAGGACAACCCCTACGGACTCCTCTGGTTCGACGAGCCGGCACCGCAGGCGATCCGTTCCATCGACGAAGAGGGCGTCGTGTACCTGGGGTCCTTCTCGAAGACCCTCGCACCCGGCTTCCGCGTCGGCTGGGCGCTCGCACCGCACGCCATTCGCGAGAAGCTCGTGCTCGCCAACGAGTCCGCCGTCCTCGCCCCGAACTCCTTCGGTCAGTACGTCGTGAACGCGTACCTGGACGCCGCGGACTGGAAGGGTCAGGTCGACACCTTCCGAGGCATCTACGCAGAGCGCCGTGACGCCATGCTGTCCGCCCTGGGGGAGTTCCTGCCGGACCTGTCCTGGACGAAGCCCAACGGTGGCTTCTTCGTCTGGCTGACGCTCCCCGAGTCCCTCGACTCGAAGGGCATGCTGCCGCGCGCGGTGAAGGAGCTCGTCGCCTACACGCCCGGGACGGCCTTCTACGCCGACGGTCGCGGCGGCGGGCACATCCGTCTGTCGTTCTGCTACCCGACCCCCGAGCAGATCCGCGTCGGCGTGAAGCGGCTCGCCAACGTCGTCAACGACGAACTCGAGCTGATCGAGACGTTCGGCCCGACGACTCGGCCGAACAGCGTCGTCCGCGAGACGTCCTCGGTCAGCGCTCCGCCGCCGAACATCTCCTGATCAGCGCTTTTCCGCGGTGCGTGGCCCACCAGCACCGTCGTTCCACACCGGAGGACCCCCATGGCTGAGCTCACCCGTCGTCACGTCGTCGTCGTCGCCGGAGGGATCTCGCACGAGCGTGACGTCTCCCTGCGCTCCGGTCGGCGGGTCGCCGACTCGCTGACCGGGTACGGCTGGCAGGTCGACCTCCGCGACGCCGACGCGCTGCTGCTGCCGGCTCTCGCCGAGTCCCGCCCGGATGTCGTGTGGCCGGCTCTGCACGGCGCCTCCGGTGAAGACGGGGCCCTGCGGGGCATCCTGGAGGCGGTGGACATCCCGTTCGTCGGCTCACGTTCCACGTCGGCCCGGTTGGCATGGGACAAGCCCACGGCGTCAGCGCTGGTCGCGCGGGCGGGCGTTCGTACCCCTCGATCCGTCACGCTGTCCCACGACGTGTTCCGCGAGCTCGGTGCCGTCGGGGTGCTCAAGGCCATCGCGGGGGAGCACCCGGTCCCGCTCGCTGTGAAGCCGGCACGCGGCGGGAGTGCGCAGGGAGTGACCCTCGTCGACGACGTCAACGACCTGCCACGAGCCATGGTCACGGCCTACACGTACTGCGACGACGTCGTGGTCGAGCAGCTCATCCGCGGCACCGAGGTCGCGGTCGGCATCATCGACACGGGCGACGGGCCGGTGGCACTCTCCGCGGTGGAGATCGTCCCACGGAACGGCATCTACGGCTTCGAGGCGCGGTACAACGCGGGGGAGACGACGTTCTACACCCCCGCTCGACTGTCCGACGAGTTCGCGACCGCTGCAGCCGACGCCGCCGTCGCGGCACACGCGGCACTCGGCCTCCGCCACCTGTCCCGTGTGGACCTCATCGTCGACGGCGCCGGTACGCCCTGGTTCCTCGAGGCCAACGTGCTCCCGGGCCTGACCGAGACGTCGCTGCTGCCGCAGGCACTCTCCGCGTCCGGTTTCGATCTCGGGTGGACGTACGCAGAGCTCGCCGAACAGGCGATCCGCGACCACCACGCCTGATCCGCACGCTCCCACGGTCCGCGTTCCACGTGGAACACGGGCGTTCGCAAGCGTCGATGTTCCACGTGGAACGTCGGCACCCGCGGTTCGCTGCTGAGAGCTGATCTGCTCTGAGCAGCATCGCATGCGTCTGGTCATCTGCCGGCGCACGGTGGACGCATGACCGATTCACCACCCCCCGCAGCCTTCACGACCGAGTACCGGCGAGCCCTTCTCGACCAACGCGTGCTCGTACTCGACGGCCCCCTCGACGACGACAACGGCACCGTCCTCATGACGCAGCTGGTACAGCTCGCGACGGCGGACCCCTGGAACGACATCGCGCTGTGGATCCATTCGCCCGGAGGCTCGGTCCCGGCGATGCTCGCACTCCGGGACCTCATGCGGGTGATCCCCAACGACGTCAGCACGCTCGCGTTCGGGATCGCCTGCAGTGCGGGGCAGTTCCTCCTGTCCTCGGGTACTCCTGGCAAACGGCGAGCACTGCCACACAGCCGGATCCTGATGCACCAGGGATCCGCAGGGATCGGGGGGAGTGCGGTGGACGTTGCGCTGCAGGCAGACCACCTCCGTGACACCCGCGACACCGTGCTCGGACTCATCGCAGCGGACACCGGACAGACGGTCGACCGCATCTTCGAGGACTCGCTGCACGACCACTGGTACTCCGCCGAGGAGGCCCTCGACTACGGGTTCGTCGACCTGATCGTCGACGACTTCTCGGTGATCCGGCCCCAGCAGCCCCGTTCCACGATGACAGGCTTCGGCGGACCTGTGGCAGGGGAGGGAGACTGTTGAGCGCGTACACGATCCCGAACGTCATCGCGCGGGACGCTCGCGGCGACCGGGTCTTGGACGTCTACTCGCACCTGCTCACCGAGCGGATCATCTACATCGGGACCGCAATCGATGCCGGCGTCGCCAATGCCCTCATCGCGCAACTCCTCTTCCTCGAGTCGGACAACCCGGACTCGGACGTGCAGCTCTACGTCAACTGCGACGGCGGCGATCCGAGTGCCATGCTCGCCGTCTACGACACCATGCGGTTCATCCGCCCCGCCGTCGCGACCACCTGCGTTGGGCAGGCAATCGGTGTCGGAGCCGTCCTGCTCGCCGCGGGCGCCGAAGGAAAACGGTCGGCCCTGCCGCATGCTCGGGTCGTGCTCCACCAGCCCGCCGCGCAGGGACAGGGGGCCATTCCCGAGCTCATCCTGCAGGCGGACGAGGTCGTCCGGATCCGGGCCGAGATCGAGTACCTGCTCGCCGAGCACAGCGGCCAGAGTGTCGACGAACTCCGAGCCGACACGGATCACGATCGCGTCTTCACGGCCCATCAGGCCCTCCAGTACGGGCTCGTGGACCACGTGATCACTCGACGCTGACGGACGGCGCTGACTGTTGACGCCTCACGCAGCGAGGACGAACGCGCTCCGCACTTGTTCTCCACCAGTACCTGCGGAACGTGCTCGCTCGCGGAGCTGTTCTGCTGCGGCTGCGGTCAGGTCCAGCAAGGAGCTCTCGAGCGCGCCAGCCACTGCTGCCAGCATCTCGCTCGAGGGCTCCTTCCGCCCGCGTTCCATCTCCGACAAGTACTGCGGTGACACCCCTGCGCGACGAGCGACGTCGTGCAGGGTGTCCCCGCGGACACGGCGACGAGCGCGGAGTTCGCGACCGACGACATCACGCCAGAGCGGCTCGGGAATGCGGGATCTCATGATGCGAGCCTGGCAGTGTTCCACGTGAAACGTACGGGCTTCCCGTTCGCTGCTCGTGAACTCGAACCAGCGGAACGGCTCCGCGCCCCGTGTCGGGCCGAACGACCCGTCGCTGCTCCAGGCACCCGCACCGGGCATGCGAGGCCCGCTACGGGGCGCACAGCGCCATTGACAAGCCGTCAGGACGAGACGTCGCTGATCCCCAGCTCCGACAGAATGCGATTGAGGTCGTCGCCGTTCGCGAAGTCGATCGTCACGGAGCTCTTCCGGACACCGACGGCGATCTTGACCCGTGTGTTCAGCCGGTCACCGATGCGCTCAGCAAGGTCGTTGAAGTGCGCCTGGTTCCTGGAGGGCTGCGGCGTCGTCTTCGGAGGGGTCTTCGTCGCCAACTGCTGCGCGATCGCCTCGGCAGCGCGCACCGACAGGTCCTCGTTGACGATCTTCTCGGCGAGGTACTCCATCGCCTCCGCGTCCGGGGCAGCAAGGATCGCGCGGGCGTGACCGGCCGACAGCACACCGGCAGCGACCCGACGCTGCACGGGGGAGGGGAGCCGCAGCAGACGGATGGTGTTGGTGATCTGCGGACGGGAGCGGCCGATGCGCTGGCCGAGCTGTTCCTGCGTGATCCCGAAGTCCGCCAGGAGCTGCTGGTACGCCGAAGCCTCCTCGAGCGGGTTGAGCTGCGCCCGGTGCAGGTTCTCGAGTAGGGCGTCCCGGAGCATCGCGTCGTCCGGCGTCTCCTTGACGATCGCCGGGATGGTCGTGAGCCCCAGTTCCTTGGTAGCGCGGAGGCGCCGCTCACCCATGATCAGCTCATACTGCGGCTCCGTCCCCGCAGCCCCGGGGATCGGACGGACCACGATGGGCTGCAGCACGCCGATCTCACGGATGGAGTGGACGAGCTCCTGCAACTCCTCTTCGCGGAACTCCTTGCGCGGCTGCTGCCCGTTCGGGATCACGTCGAGCGGGTTGAGGTTCGCGAGTCGGGCTCCCGGAACGGCGACAAGCTCGTCCGCGGTGGGTGCCGACGCCGGCGACCCACCAGTCGGGAAGAACACGTCCACTGGGCGGTCCTGCTGGTCCGTCGCCGTCGGGATGAGCGCGCCGATGCCGCGGCCGAGTCCGGTTCGCTTGGGTGCCATCAGTCTTACGCTCCTCGTGCTGCGATCTCGGCGGCCGCTTCCAAGTAGGAGAGCGACCCGGTGGAGTTCACGTCGTACGCGACGACGCTCTGTCCGTAACTCGGCGCTTCACTCACCCGGACGGACCGGGGGATCATCGCCTTCAACACCTGATCACCGAAGTGCTCGCGGACGTCGTTCGCCACCTGGTTCGCCAGGTTGGTCCGACCGTCGTACATGGTGAGCAGGATCGTCGAGACCCTGAGGTTCGGGTTGAGGTGCCGCTCGATGAGCTCGATGTTGCGCAACAGCTGGCTGAGTCCCTCGAGCGCGTAGTACTCGCACTGGATCGGGATCAGGACTTCCTGGGCCGCCACGAACGCATTGATGGTGAGGAGACCGAGCGACGGCGGGCAGTCGATGAAGACGTAGTGGTACGGCTCGTCCAGCGACTGGAGGTACAGATCGAGCGCCGTGCGCAGCCGCTGCTCTCGAGCGACCAAGGAGACGAGCTCGATCTCAGCACCCGCGAGGTGGATCGTCGCCGGGACGCACCAGAGGGTGTCGGACTCGGGGGACCGCTGCACGGTGTCGGCCATCGCGGCCTCATCGACGATGACGTCGTAGATGCTCGCGACTTCAGCCTGGTGGTCGACGCCCAGGGCCGTCGACGCGTTGCCCTGCGGGTCGAGGTCGATCACGAGCACCCGTGCGCCACCGTGCGCGAGGCCGGCGGCCAAGTTGACGGTCGTCGTGGTCTTCCCGACGCCGCCCTTCTGGTTCGACACGGTGATGATCCGCGTCTTCGGGGGCAACGGGAACTGCTGCGTCGCGATCGCACGACGCCGGCGGTTCAGGTCGGCGATCTCGCGAGCAAGCGGAGTCGACGCGTCGTAATCGGTCGATGAGCTCAACGAGTGCCTCTTCCCCGGTTCGATGTTTCACGTGAAACGTGGAGCAGCAAGAGATCAGTCGTCCCGATCCGAGCCGCAGGGTCAGTCAACTGTAGCCCGGAAGACCCGCGTGGTCTCTGCGACCACACCGTCTCCGAGCTCGAGGACCTCAACGTCCGAGAGATGCTGGCGCAAGATGACCTTGCGTGCCTTCTCGATCTCATCGTCGACCCGCGCACCCTTCATCAGGATGAGCTGGCCACCCGAGCGGACGAGTGGAACCGTCATCGGGATGAGCTTCGACAACGCACTGACTGCACGCGCAGTGACCTGGTCGACCACGATGCCGTCGGAGACGTCCTCGGCGCGGCCGCGGACCACCGTCACGTTCGACAGGCCAAGCCGGCTCGCCTCGCTGGTGAGCCAGTCCACGCGGCGCTCCATCGGCTCGATGAGCGTGAAGTGCACGTCCGGACGGGCGATCGCGAGCACGAGACCGGGCAATCCCGCACCCGAGCCGACGTCGGCAACCCGGCCACGGGCCTCCAGGAGGGGTGCCAGCAGGGCAGAGTTGAGGATGTGTCGCGTCCAGAGCCGAGGCAGTTCGAGCGGGCCGATCAGGCCCAGCTCCTCGCCCCGGCGAGCCAGCTCGTCCGTGAACGACCGAGCCGTCTCGATCTGATCGCCGAAGAGCACGGACGCAGCCGCAGGCTCAGCCTCGAGCACCGGAGCAGCGTCCGAAGGCGCGGGAGCGGTGTCGGCTGCCACCGACTCGTCCGTCATCGGGTGACGACCGTGTGGCGGTCCCGACCCTCACCCTCGGACTCCGAGTGGAAGCCCTTCTCAGCGACGAGGTCGTGGACCAGCTTGCGCTCGTACGACGACATCGGGGGGAGTGCTGCGGACGAGGATCCGGCTTCGATGCGCTCGACGGCGGTGTCGACCAGTCGCTGCAGCTCGTCGGCACGAGCGTCACGGGAGCCGCCCACGTCCAGGATGAGCCGGCTGAACTCGCCCGTCTCGGCCTGGACGGCGATGCGGGTGAGTTCCTGCAGGGCCGTGACCGTGTCCGGCTTCGAGAGGACGCGGAGCGCCTCGCCGTCGTCGGTGACCGACAGGTAGACGCGACCGGCGCGCTCCTCGATCTCGATGTCCCCGTCGAGGTCGCAGATGTCGAGGAGTTCCTCGATGTAGTCCGCAGCGATGTCAGCCTCGTCACGGGCGTCCTCGTCCGGGACCTCGGTGGTGTCGACGGCTGCGGCGGTGTCCTGCTCGGTCACTTACTTCTTCCCGTTCTTCTTCGAGCGCTGCTTGCCGACCGGCTGCGAACGCTGGGTGGTGACGCGCACGGCCTCGATCTCGGCGGCGCCAGCACCGGCACCGGCCTCGGCGAGGACCGGGTTGGCGATCCCGCGACGCTGGGCCTTCTTGGCCAGACGCGCCTCACGCGCCAGGGCCGCCTCGGAACCGGGCGTCGGCATGCTGCGGATGACGAAGTACTGCTGCGCCATCGTCCAGACGTTCGAGGCGAGCCAGTAGAACATGACGCCGAGGGGGAAGCTCAGACCCGAGATCACGAAGACCAGCGGGAGGATGTACAGCATCATCTTCTGCTGGCGGTACATCGGCGACGCCTTGGTCTCCGGCGACATGTTCTTGGCGACGAGCTGCAGCTGCGTGATGAACTGCGACGCGGTCATGACGACGATCATGAAGCCGGCGATCGCACGGACTTCCCACCCGGAGGCGTTGGTGAACGTCTCGTGCAGGGGAGCACCGAACAGGGCCGCGTTGCCGAACGACGCCGCGAGGTCGTTCGTCAGCAGGCCGATGCCCGTCTTGTTGATCTGGGCTTCGTGCAGCACCGAGTACAGCGAGAAGAAGATCGGCATCTGCAGCAGCAGCGGCAGGCAGGAGCTCAGCGGGTTGGTGCCCGTCTCCTTGTACAGGGCCATGGTCTCGCGGCTCATGGCCTCACGCGAGAACTGGTCCTTCTTGCCCTTGTACTTGTCCTGGATCTTCTTCAGCTGCGGCGCGACCTCGAGCATGCGGCGCTGCGACTTGATCTGCCGCACGAAGATCGGGATCAGCGCGGCGCGGACCACGAAGGTCAGGAAGATGATGGAGAGGACCCAGGTGATACCCGCGCCCGGGTCCATGCCGATGCTCTCGAAGATCCAGTGGAAGCCGACGAGGATGGCGGAGACCACCCATTTGAGCGGCCAGAGGATCGTACCGATGATGTCCATGGGGACGGCTACGCCTTTCGAGTGCGCTGGGGGAGCAGGACCGGCCGGGCCGTTCCGACCGCGGGGTGCGGCTGCTGCGGGATCGGCGCGAGGACGAACCCGAACCGGTTGACGACGAACGGGCGACGACGTTCCGTGACGTCGTCGATCCCGCCTGCAGCCCAGGGGTTGCAGCGAGCGATGCGCCAGGCGCCCATCGCGGATCCGCGGACGACGCCGTACTGCTGGATCGCTTCGAGGGCGTACCGGGAGCACGACGGGTGGTACCGGCAGACGTTGCCGTACAACGGGGAGATCACGGCACGGTAGGCGCGGAGCACGACGACGCACGCGTTGCGTGGGAGCAACGCGGCGACCCAGGCCAGCCGGGTCCACAGGGTGCGGTTCATGCTGCCTTCTCCACCCCGCGCGCGAAGGAGCGCACGACGTCTTCGAGCAGGGTAGGCCATCCGGCCTGCGATGCGGCTGGCAGTGCGCGCACCACCACGTCGTACCCCACGGGGGAGTCGGCGAGGATGCCGTGCGCGATCGCCTTGAGCCGCCGCCTGATCAGGTTCCGGGTCACGGCGTTGCCCACCGTCTTGGCGACGATGAACCCGAACCGCGACGGTCCGGCAGGGTCCGTCGCGCGACGGACCACGGACACGACGACGTGCGCCGTGGCGCTCTTGCGACCACGACGCACGACGTTCCGGTAGTCGTCCCCGCGGACGATGCGGTTGGCGCTGGCCAACACTGCGATGCCGGGGTCAGACCGAGGACCGGATCAGGCGGTGAGCCTGATCAGGCCGAGAGCTCGGTGCGGCCCTTGGCGCGACGCGCCGACAGGATGGCGCGGCCGGCACGCGTCCGCATGCGGAGGCGGAAGCCGTGCTTCTTGGCGCGGCGACGGTTGTTCGGCTGGAAGGTGCGCTTGCTCATGATCTCTCCACACGGCTGCTCGCGGCGAGCCGTCACGTATGTATGTGTCATCGCTCGGTGTCGAACGACGCAGATGGGCGCGACCAATCGGCCGCAGTCAACTGGTTAACGGTACGTGACAGCAGCGAGCAGGTCAAACGCCGATCGGGCCGGCCTCGGTGCCGGAGGCGTCGAGGACACCGCTGCGGTCCATTCTCCACATTGAGGACAACTTCCGTTCGGTGCCACCCGGCCCGGTCCTTTACAGTGGGGTCATCGATCGGCCCCGCGCCCCGGTACGACAGGGAAGTACTCCTGTCCGACGGATCCGGGCGGTCGTGGACAACACTGTGGACAACCCTGTGGGAACACGCGCGGTACGAGGCGTCGACGAAGCCCCCGAGACCCCGACGAACCGCCGGCGCACGACACGGTCCGCTGAGTGCCACACCCCGCGGCACTCCGGCACGTCCGACCCAGCAGGACGCACCCCGGTCCGGCACCGAACGCACGACACACACCTGGAGACGAGCGCGACATGACGATGCCGGCCGACCCCGTCGAGGACCTCTGGTCATCCGTACTCGGAATCCTCAGCGAAGACCCCCGCATCACGCCGCAGCTCCACGGGTTCCTCAACCTGGTCGAACCGAAGGGCGTCCTCGCCGGCACCCTGTACCTCGAGGTCCCCAACGACCTGACCCGCGGCATGCTCGAGCAGCGGATCCGCATCCCGATCACCGAGGCCGTCGCCCGCATCGGTGACGACTCGGTCGCGAACTTCGCCATCACGGTGAACCCGGACATGGCGTCCGAGCCGCGCGTCGACCCGAACGTGCCGGAGTACGCCGAGCCCGTGCAGGAAGCGGTGGAGCAGAGCGCTGCACCCCGCCAGTACATCGAGGCACCCTTCGTGCCGAGCCAGATCGACTCCCCGGGCACGAGCGGCCGGCCCGAGTCGCGGCTGAACCCGAAGTACAACTTCGACAACTTCGTCATCGGGTCGTCGAACCGCTTCGCCCACGCGGCAGCGGTCGCGGTGGCCGAGGCTCCGGCGAAGGCCTACAACCCGCTCTTCATCTACGGCGACTCCGGACTGGGCAAGACCCACCTGCTCCACGCCATCGGGCACTACGCCGAGAGCCTCTACCCGGGGATCCGCGTCCGGTACGTGTCGAGCGAGGAGTTCACCAACGACTTCATCAACTCGATCGCGAACAACCGCTCGAACCAGTTCCAGCAGCGTTACCGCGACATCGACATCCTGCTGATCGACGACATCCAGTTCCTGCAGGGGAAGGACTCCACGCAGGAGGCCTTCTTCCACACGTTCAACACGCTGCACGACCACAACAAGCAGGTCGTCATCACGTCGGACGTCGCACCGAAGCACCTGACCGGCTTCGAGGACCGCATGCGCTCCCGCTTCGAGTGGGGTCTGATCACCGACGTGCAGGCGCCGGAGCTCGAGACGCGCATCGCGATCCTCCGCAAGAAGGCGCAGTCCGACCACCTGCAGGTGCCGGACGACATCCTCGAGTTCATGGCGTCGAAGGTGTCGAGCAACATCCGCGAACTCGAGGGGACGCTCATCCGCGTCACGGCGTTCGCGAGCCTGAACCGGACGGCCGTCGACATGGCCCTGGTGCAGACCGTCCTCAAGGACCTGATCACCCTCGACGAGGACAACGTCGTCGCGCCGACGGACATCATCAACCACACCGCGGAGTACTTCAAGCTCTCCGTCGACGACCTGTACGGCTCGTCCCGTTCGCAGGCGATCGCCACCGCGCGACAGATCGCGATGTACCTGTGCCGCGAGCTCACGAGCCTGTCGCTCCCGAAGATCGGGCAGCTGTTCGGCAACCGCGACCACACCACGGTCATGTACGCGAACAAGAAGATCACCGAGCTCATGAAGGAACGCCGGTCGATCTACAACCAGGTCACCGAGCTCACGAGCCGCATCAAGCAGGACCGCCGCTACCGCTGAGATCGGTACGTCTCCGGGCGCATCCACCATCTGAGACGGTTCCATGGGCCGGAGTTCTCACAGTGTGGATAGCCTGTGGATAACTGTGGAGGACACGCCGCCCGGTTGTTCACAGCGAGGGGGCCTCCTGTGGAAACTGGGGATGGAAGTGGATAGATGAGATTAATTCATCCCGACGTCGCCCACAGACCGCCCACAAGTCACAACCGTGTAGTTCCCTACGGCCGAGCGGCATGCACAGGGTTATCCACAGTGTGCACAGGCGTTAACACCATTACTCCTGGTTAACGATCCATCTCCGCGGGACAACCTTGTGGACGGCGGGATGACAAGAAATCCGGCCCACGTCCGCCTGTGCCAGAATGGGGCGGCCGGACAGTCCAAGCCGATCGACAGGGGTTCCAGCTGTGAAGTTCGAGGTCAACCGGGACGTCTTCTCCGAAGCCGTCTCCTTCGCGGTGAAACTCCTCCCACAGCGCACGACCCTCCCGATCTTGTCGGGCGTCCTGATCCACGCCGACGGCGATCGTCTGACGCTCTCGTCGTTCGACTACGAGGTCTCGGCGCAGACGTCCATCTCGGCGCAGATCGACGACCCGGGCACGGTCCTGGTCAGCGGTCGCCTGCTGAACGACATCGCGAGCCGACTGCCGAACGCCCCCGTGACCTTCACGACCGAGGACTCCAAGATCTCGGTCTCCTGCGGATCGGCGCACTTCACGCTGCTGTCCATGCCGGTCGAGGAGTACCCGACGCTGCCCGAGATCGGTCCGCAGACCGGTGTCATCCCCGGCGATGCCTTCTCCGAGGCCGTGTCGCAGGTCGCCGTCGCCGCGAGCCGCGACGACGTCACCCCGGTCATCACCGGCGTCCAGCTCGAGGTCGGCGACAACGACCTGTCGCTCATCGCCACGGACCGGTACCGCGTGGCCGTCCGCACCATCGCGTGGGACTCCGGCCGCGTCGGCTCGGACCCGCTGCACGCCCTCGTCCCCGCCCGCACCTTGCAGGAGGTCGGTCGCACCTTCGGGTCGGCGTCCACCGTCTCCGTCTCGATCAGCGGCAACTCGGACCGCGAGCTCATCGCGTTCCACGCCGACGACAAGACGGTCACCTCCCTGCTCATCAAGGGCAACTACCCGCCGGTCCGCCGGCTCTTCCCCGAGAACGTCAACGACCACGCGGTGATCAACACCGCGGAACTGGTCGAAGCCGTCCGACGGGTCTCACTCGTCCTGGAGCGCGAAGCAGCGCTCCGGTTCTCCTTCACGGTCGACGGGCTCACGCTCGAGGCGATCGGATCCGAACAAGCGCAGGCGTCAGAGTCGATCAGTGCGTTGCTGACCGGAGAGGAAACGGTGGTCTCGCTGAAGCCCGCCTTCCTCCTCGACGGACTGAACGCGGTGCACTCCGAGTTCGTCCGCATCTCCTTCACCAAGACGGAGAACCCCAACAAGCCGGGCCCGGTGCTGATCACCGGCCAGACTTCGCAAGAGGCTGCCGCGACCGATGGATACCGGTACCTGCTGCAGCCCAACCTGCTGCTGCGATAGGCGCAACAGGAACACTGCGCTGACGCACCAGCTGCGGCCTCAGCGCGACGACGAAACAGAAGAGGAAATCATGCACATCGGTCTTGTCGGCCTTGGTCGCATGGGCAACAACATGCGTGCCCGTCTCCGCAACGCAGGGATCGAGGTCACCGGTTACGACGCGAACCCCGCCGTCTCCGACGTCGCGAGCCTCGCAGACCTGGCGGGCGCCCTGCCCGAGGGTCAGCGACTCGTCTGGGTGATGGTGCCGCACGGCAAGATCACCGACGACGTCATCACCGAGCTCGCCGGCGTCCTGAACGAGGGCGACCTCGTCATCGACGGTGGCAACTCAAAGTGGCTCGACGACACCACGCACGCCGAGCAGCTCGGTGCGCGCGGCATCCGCTACATGGACGCCGGTGTCTCCGGCGGCGTGTGGGGCAAGGACAACGGCTACGGCCTCATGGTCGGCGGTGACGTCAAGGACGTCGAGTTCGCGATGCCGGTCTTCGACGCACTGCGCCCCGAGGGCCCCCGCGAAGAGGGCTTCTCGCACGCCGGTCCGATCGGCGCGGGGCACTACGCCAAGATGGTCCACAACGGCATCGAGTACGCGATCATGCAGGCCTACGGCGAGGGCTACGAGCTCCTCGAGGCCAAGGACCTGATCACCGACGTCCCCGCCGTGTTCGCCGGGTGGCAGCGCGGGACGGTCGTCCGTTCCTGGCTGCTCGACCTCATGGTCCTGGCCCTCAACGAAGACCCGAAGCTCGACGAGCTCGAGGGCTACGTCGAGGACTCGGGCGAGGGCCGTTGGACGCTGGAAGAGGGCATCGAGCTCGCCGTTCCGATGCCGGCGCTCTCGGCGTCGATCTTCGCCCGCTTCGTCTCGCGTCAGGGCAGCGCGTCCCCGACGATGAAGGCCGTCGCGGCGCTCCGCAACCAGTTCGGCGGTCACGCCGTCAAGAAGTCCTAGGACCACCCGGGGAAACCCGGACTCGGCCCGCGTGCACGTCGACCATCTCCAACTCACCGACTTCCGGAACTACCGGGAGGCGGACGTCGACCTCGCACGCGGGCCGAACCTGTTCGTCGGGCGGAACGGACAGGGCAAGACCAACCTGGTCGAGGCGATCGGGTACCTGTCGACCCTCGGTTCGCACCGGGTCCCGACGGATGCCGCGCTCGTCCGTCAGGGCTGCGACGCCGCGATCGTCCGGGCCCGCCTGGCGCACGAGGACCGCAGCATCCTCGCCGAGGTGCAGATCAACCGCACCGGAGCGAACCGTGCGCAGGTGAACCGGTCGGCGATCAAGCCCCGAGAACTCCCGCGCTACTGCACCTCGGTCCTCTTCGCTCCCGAGGACCTCGCCCTGGTCCGTGGCGAACCGGCCGGTCGGCGACGCATGCTCGACGAGCTGCTCGGCCAGATCGCACCGCGGATGCAAGGGGTGCTGGCCGACTACGACCGCACACTCCGCCAGCGGAACACCCTGCTCAAGTCGGCCCGTGCCACCGGCGCCAGGGCCAACGCCCTGTCGACGCTCGACGTCTGGGACGACCGCCTCGTCGGACTCGGTGCCGAGATCGTCGCCGCGCGCGACCACCTGACCCGCCGGCTCGCACCGTTCGTCGCCGAGGCGTACGCCACCGTCGCGGGCGAAGACCACGATGCCTCCATCGCCGGTGTGCTCTCGATCCGTGGCGGCGACCCGGAGGCCGCCGCGGCGACGGACCCGGTCCTCGGTACCCCCGACGAGCCGGTGAGCGTGACCGCCGCAGCCGAGGCGTTCGCGGCTGCCCTCGAGCGGCGTCGTCGCGACGAGCTCGACCGCGGGTTGACCCTCGTCGGGCCGCACCGGGACGACGTTCTGTTCCAGCTCAACGGGTTACCTGCCCGCGGGTACGCCAGTCACGGAGAGTCCTGGTCGTTCGCGCTCGCGATCCAGCTGGCGAGCGCATCGATCCTGCGGGCCGAGTCGAACCTCGGTGACCCGATCATCATCCTCGACGACGTGTTCGCCGAACTCGACGAGTCTCGACGTGAGCGCCTCGGGAACGCCGTGGCCGACTACGAGCAGGTCCTCATCACGGCAGCGGTGTTCGGCGACGTCCCCTCGCAGCTGGCCGCGCACACGGTGCGGATCGAGGCGGGCACGATCGTGACCGAAGAGGCGGACGCCAGCCGGGCCTCCAGGTCGACCACGGACACGACCGAAGCGACGGACGACACCGGAGCGACGGACGACACCGACGCGACCCCGCCGGAAGCCGACGCCTGATGCCCCGGCCGTGGAAGCCGACCGAGCCGTCGCGGCTGTACCGGCACCTCCGAGCCGTCTTCGGCGACCCGTCGAAGCGCGGGGTCGACGCCCGCCGCCGTCGCTCCCGCGAGTTCGACGCCGACACCGTCCCGTACGGCCGCGGCCGCGAACCCCGAGGGCTCGGCGACGTGGTCGGATCCCTGGCCAACGAGCTCGGGTGGACCGAACCCCTGGCCCGCTCGGAGCTGTTCGTGGACTGGCCGAGCGTCGTCGGTGAGGAACTCGCCAAGCACTCCACGCCGGTCACCATCGACGACGGTGCGCTGGTCATCCGGTGCGACTCGACGGCCTGGGCGACGCAGCTCCGACTCATGCGTGCCAGCGTCACGACGACCATCGCCGAGCGGCACCCGGAAGCCGGGGTCGAGTCGATCCGGGTTTCAGGGCCGGACGTCCCCACCTGGAAACGCGGCCCCAGGACGGTCCAGGGGCGCGGTCCTCGCGACACCTACGGTTGAGCCGACGAAATCATCCTGTGGTGCCAAAAAAGCCCGCCTGCGGGCCGGATGAGCCCTCGAAAGAGGGGGCTCTGCGGTAGACTGGGAGGTGCAGTGCGCGGGCGTTCCGCGCGCAGGCAGGAGCACGCTCGACATGGCATCAGAATCTGAAGACGACCCGCAGAACCTGCTCGACGCGGAGACCCCGCAGAGCGAACCGTCCTACGGAGCAGACCAGATTCAGGTGCTCGAGGGGCTCGAGGCGGTCCGCAAGCGTCCCGGTATGTACATCGGTTCGACGGGGCCCCGCGGTCTGCACCACCTGGTCCAGGAGATCGTCGACAACTCCGTCGACGAAGCCCTCGCCGGGTACTGCGACACCATCGACGTCACCATCCGTGAAGACGGCGGTGTCCGCGTGGTCGACAACGGCCGTGGCATCCCGGTCGGCATCCACGCGGCCGAGGGCGTCTCGACCGTCCAGGTCGTCCTGACCGTCCTGCACGCCGGCGGGAAGTTCGGCGGCGGCGCGTACGCGGTGTCCGGTGGTCTGCACGGCGTCGGTTCCTCCGTCGTGAACGCGCTGAGCTCCGAGCTCGACGTCGAGGTCCGACAGCAGGGCCACGTCTGGCGCCAGAGCTACACCGACGGCGTCCCGGTCGCACCGCTGACCAAGGACGAACCGTCCGACGAGCACGGCACCACGATCACCTTCTGGCCGAACGCCGAGATCTTCGAGACCGTCGTCTTCGACTACGAGACCCTGCGCACCCGGTTCCAGCAGATGGCCTTCCTCAACAAGGGCCTGCGGATCAACCTGCGCGACGAGCGCACCCCGGAAGAAGGGGAAGAGGCGCGGAACGACTCCTTCATGTACGAGCGTGGTCTCGCCGACTACGTCGAGTACATCAACGCGCAGAAGAAGGCCGACCTCGTCCACCCGGATGTCATCGGCTTCGAGTCCGAGGACACCGAGCGCAAGATCGCGCTCGAGGTCGCGATGCAGTGGAACACCTCGTACCAGGAGAGCGTCCACACCTTCGCGAACACGATCAACACGCACGAGGGCGGCACCCACGAAGAGGGCTTCCGCGCGGCCCTGACGTACCTGGTGAACAAGTACGCGCGCGAGACGAAGATCATCAAGGAGAAGGACGACAACCTGACGGGTGACGACATCCGTGAAGGGCTGACGGCCGTCATCTCCGTGAAGCTCGGCGAACCGCAGTTCGAGGGCCAGACGAAGACGAAGCTCGGCAACACCGAGGCGAAGGGCTTCGTGCAGCGCGTCGTCGGCGCCGAGCTCACGCACTGGTTCGAGAGCAACCCGACCCAGGCCCGTGACGTCGTCCGCAAGGCGATCCAGGCGTCGCAGGCACGGCTCGCGGCCCGCAAGGCCCGCGAGACCACGCGTCGCAAGGGGCTGCTCGAGTCGGGTGGCATGCCCGGCAAGCTGAAGGACTGCCAGTCGAAGGACCCGACCCTGTCGGAGATCTTCATGGTCGAGGGCGACTCCGCTGGCGGTTCCGCCGTGCAGGGCCGCAACCCGATGACCCAGGCGATCCTGCCCCTGCGCGGCAAGATCCTGAACGTCGAGAAGGCGCGGCTCGACCGCGCGCTCGCCAACCAGGAGATCCAGTCGATGATCACGGCGTTCGGCGCCGGCATCGGTGAGGACTTCGACCCGGACAAGGCCCGGTACCACAAGATCGTGCTGATGGCCGATGCCGACGTCGACGGCCAGCACATCACCACGCTGCTGCTGACCCTGCTGTTCCGCTACATGCGGCCGCTCATCGAGCGCGGCTACGTGTACCTCGCGCAGCCGCCGCTGTACCGCCTGAAGTGGTCGAACGCCGCACACGAGTACGTGTTCAGCGACCGGGAGCGCGACGCCCTGATGCAGTCGGGCATCGCCGCCGGCAAGCGGATCCCGAAGGACAACGGCATCCAGCGCTACAAGGGCCTCGGCGAGATGGACTACAAGGAGCTCTGGGACACCACGATGAACCCGGACACCCGCACGCTCCTGCAGGTCACGCTCGAGGACGCCGCCGCGGTGGACAGCACCTTCTCGACGCTGATGGGTGAAGACGTCGACGCACGTCGCCAGTTCATCCAGCAGAACGCCAAGGACGTCCGCTTCTTGGACATCTGAACAGTCTCGACCCAGGCCTGGAGGCGCGGTGCCAGCCGCGCGCTCTGGTCCGGACCACCTGTGGTCGCGTCCACCGCGACGAACGTCACCACGGCCTCCCGGCCGTCAGAAAGGTAACGCAAGCCAATGGCTGACGACAACGAGAACGCCCCCGACGAGCAGCCCGAGATCGTCCACGGCGACAGCGGGGACATCGTCGTCTCCGGTGACCGCATCTCGCAGGTCGACCTGCAGCTCGAGATGCAGCGTTCCTACCTCGACTACGCGATGTCGGTCATCGTCGGCCGTGCGCTCCCCGAGGTCCGCGACGGCCTGAAGCCGGTGCACCGCCGCGTGATCTACGCGATGTTCGACGGCGGCTACCGTCCGGACCGCGCGTTCTCGAAGTGCTCCCGCGTCGTCGGTGACGTCATGGGGCAGTTCCACCCGCACGGTGACTCGGCGATCTACGACGCGCTGGTCCGTCTGGTGCAGCCGTGGTCGCTGCGCTACCCGCTCGCACTCGGCCAGGGCAACTTCGGCTCGCCGGGCAACGACGGCGCAGCAGCGCCGCGGTACACCGAGACCAAGATGGCGCCGCTCGCCATGGAGATGGTCCGGGACATCGACGAGGACACCGTCGACTTCCAGGACAACTACGACGGTCGGACCCAGGAGCCGGCGATCCTGCCGGCACGGTTCCCGAACCTGCTCGTCAACGGCTCGGTCGGCATCGCGGTCGGCATGGCGACGAACATCCCGCCGCACAACCTGCGTGAGGTGGCCGAGGGCGCGAAGTGGGCGCTCGACAACCCCGAGGCGACGCGCGAAGAGCTCCTCGCCGCGCTCATGCAGCGCATCAAGGGGCCCGACTTCCCGACCGGTGCGCAGATCCTCGGCACCAAGGGCATCCAGGACGCCTACCTCACCGGTCGTGGTTCGATCACGATGCGCGCCGTCGTCAACGTCGAGGAGATCCAGGGTCGCACCTGCCTCGTCGTCACCGAGCTGCCGTACCAGGTCAACCCGGACAACCTCGCGATCAAGATCGCCGATCTGGTCAAGGACGGCAAGCTGGCCGGCGTCGCGGACATCCGCGACGAGACCTCTGGTCGCACCGGCCAGCGCCTCGTGATCGTGCTCAAGCGCGACGCCGTCGCCAAGGTCGTGCTGAACAACCTGTACAAGCACACGCAGCTGCAGGAGAACTTCGGCGCGAACATGCTCGCGATCGTCGACGGTGTGCCCCGCACCCTGCCGCTCGACGGGTTCATCTCGGCGTGGGTCGCGCACCAGGTCGACGTCATCGTCCGCCGCACCCAGTTCCGCCTGCGCGAGGCCGAGAAGCGCGCGCACATCCTGCGCGGCTACCTCGCAGCGCTCGACGCCCTCGACGAGGTCATCGCGCTCATCCGTCGTTCGCCCGACGTCGAAGAGGCCCGCTCCGGCCTGATGGACCTGCTGTCCGTCGACGAGATCCAGGCGCGCGCGATCCTCGAGCTCCAGCTCCGTCGACTGGCCGCGCTGGAGCGCCAGAAGATCCACGACGAGGCCGAAGAGCTCGAGCGCAAGATCGCCGACTTCCAGGACATCCTGGCGTCGGAGACCCGGCAGCGCACGATCATCCGCGACGAGCTCGAGGAGATCGTCGACCGCTTCGGCGACGACCGTCGCACCGAGATCATGCTCGGCTACGACGGCGACATGTCGATGGAAGACCTCATCCCCGAAGAGGAGATGGTCGTCACCATCACCCGCGGCGGGTACGTCAAGCGCACGCGCAGCGACCAGTACCGCTCGCAGCACCGTGGTGGCCGTGGTGTCCGTGGTGCCCAGCTCCGCGCGGACGACATCGTCGAACACTTCTTCGTCACGACGACGCACCACTGGCTGCTGTTCCTCACCGACCAGGGCCGGGTCTACCGCGCCAAGGCGTACGAACTGCAGGAAGCCGGCCGCGACGCCAAGGGCCAGCACGTGGCGAACCTGCTCGCGATGCAGCCGGACGAGCAGATCCAGCAGGTGCTCGACATCCGTGACTACGAGGTCGCGCAGTACCTCGTCCTCGCGACCGAGCACGGGCTGGTGAAGAAGACCGCGCTCACCGAGTACGACACCAACCGCACCGGTGGCATCATCGCGATCAACCTGCGCGACGGCGACAAGCTCCGGCAGGCGCTGCTCGTCGACGAGCACGACGACCTGCTGCTCGTCTCCCGACAGGGCATGTCACTCCGGTTCACCGCGACGAACGACACCCTGCGGCCGATGGGTCGGTCGACCTCCGGTGTGAAGGGCATGTCCTTCCGCGACGGCGACTCGCTCCTGGCCGCACGCGTGGTGGCGGACGACGGCTTCGTCTGGGTGATGACCGAGGGCGGGTACGCCAAGCGCACCGCCGTCGACCAGTACCGCATCCAGGGACGCGGTGGTCTCGGCATCAAGGTGGCGAAGTTGGCGACCGACCGAGGCGACCTTGTGGGTGCTCTCATCGTCGGTGAGGACGACGAAGTGCTCGTCGTGCTGCAATCGGGCAAGGTGGTAAGGTCTGCCGTGGCCGAGGTCCCTGCCAAGGGTCGCGACACCATGGGTGTCGTCTTCGCCAGGTTCGCGGCGAACGACAAGATCATCGCAGTGGCCCAGAACACCGAGCGGAACCTGGTCGACCAGGACGACGCCGAGATCGAGCCAGCGGGCCCGGTGGAGACGGTCAGCCCTTCCGAAGCGGCCCCGGACTCCACTGATCCCATCGACACCGAGCCCGTCGCGGACGAGGCCGGAGAGGACCAGTCAAGCAATGAGTAGTGTCGCCGAGAAGCTCCAGAAGAAGGCGAAGCGACCCGTCGGCACCCGCCAAGTGCGGCTGCGGCTGGTCTACGTCGACTTCTGGTCGATGGTGAAGCTCAGCTTCCTCATCGCCCTGGCCGGCAGCATCGTGATCGTGGTCGCCACGGCGCTGGTGTGGGTCATCCTCAACCAGACGGGCGTGTTCACGCAGGTGGACGCCTTGTTGAAGGACGTCACCGGTCAGAACAGTTACTCGATCATGGACCAGTTCTCACTGGGTCAGGTGCTCGGGTTCTCCATCGTCGTGGGCATCCTCAACGTGGTCGTCGGCACCGTGCTCGGCGCCATCGTGAGCGTCCTCTACAACCTCAGTGTTCGCATCACCGGCGGCTTGCTCGTCGGCTTCACGAACAACTGACACACCCGGGCCGGGTGAGCCGACCGCTCGATTTCGTTCTGCGAGATCCGTGGGGTAGGCTTTCATCCGGTCTGAGGGGCTATAGCTCAGGCGGTTAGAGCGCTTCGCTGATAACGAAGAGGTCCAAGGTTCAAGTCCTTGTAGCCCCACCAGTTCTTCGGAACACACGACAATTCCATCCCGCCGCCGATCACCTCGGTGGCACCCGGGGCCTTAGCTCAGTTGGTAGAGCGCCTGCTTTGCAAGCAGGATGTCGGGAGTTCGATTCTCCCAGGCTCCACTCCACTCCGGGATGACCCTGCTGCGGTCGTTCCTCCCTCCGCCGGATCGTTTCGCCGTGCTGGTCTCGTGCCTTCGGCACGGGCCGCTCCGCGATGGCCGTCTCCGTGCGACATCGTGCGTTCGTCGTCGTCGTCGTGCTTGCTCGGTCCGGGCGGGTGCCGGTGCGCTGAGGTTCCGAGATCTCGGCATCTCGGGCGCTCCAGGGGACGGCCGTGGAACCTCGGCGGCTGGCGTGCGGCATGTCGTGGAACCTCGGCCTCGGCGTCAGCCGGCCAGCCAGTCAGTGGGCGCCTGGTCGCAGCCAGCACCCGGGAACGACGAAGGGCCCCGGCGGAGTGCCGGGGCCCTTCGTACGAACCGTGGAGGTCAGGCGGCAGGCTTCTCCGCCGTGTCAGCGTCGTCGGCAACCCACAGGTCGTCGTCGGCGCGGAGCGTCTGGTATGCGGCGTACGCAGCACCAGCAACGGCGACGACGCCGACGATGATGAGTGCGACACCACCGAAGCCGATGCCCTTCTTCTGCTGCGACGGCACGTACTTCGCAGCAGCCTTCTTGGCCTTCTTGCCCTTCTTCTGGGCGTTCTTCACGATCTTCTTGACCCGGGGGTCCTTCGCGAGGTCGGTGACGCTCAGCACGGAGCCGGCGGTCGACACCAGCCCGGGGATGACCTCGGACTGGAACTTGTGCGAAGCGCTGTGTGCTGCGGACGTCGCAGCGTGCACACCCGTTGCAACCGCGGGACGGATCCCGTTGTCGATCGCGTTCTGCACACGGGGGGCGATGTCCTTGCGGGCTGCGTCGGCTGCGTTCGACCGGGCTTCCGCCAGGATCGCGTTCGCGTGCTCGAGGACCTTGCGCTGCTCTCCGAGGAGCGAGGCGGTCTGGCCCTTGAGCTTCTTGATCTGCTTCCGACGCTTGCGCGGGATCTCGATCGTCGTCATCTGGTACCTCCATCGGATCGGCGTGACACCCATCCTGCCACCAGAGTCCCTGACAGGTCACGGAGCCTCACCTGTGGGTACGGTCCGTACGCAGCCGCTACATGCGAGAATCGGAACATGTCTCTGCACACCGCTGTCGCAACGATCCACACCAACAAGGGCGACATCCGCGTCAACCTGTTCGGCAACCACGCACCGAAGACCGTCAAGAACTTCGTCGACCTCGCCACGGGCAAGCAGGAGTGGACCCACCCGGGTACGGGCAAGGTCTCCACCGACAAGCTCTACGACGGCGTCGTCTTCCACCGCATCATCAAGGACTTCATGATCCAGGGTGGTGACCCGCTCGGCCAGGGCATCGGCGGCCCGGGTTACCGCTTCGACGACGAGATCTCCCCGGAGCTCACGTTCCAGAACCCCTACATCTTCGCCATGGCCAACGCCGGCATCCAGGGCGGCCGTGGCACCAACGGCTCGCAGTTCTTCATCACCACGGTGGCGACGCCGTGGCTGCAGGGCAAGCACACCATCTTCGGTGAGGTCGCCGACGACGAGTCGCGTGCCGTGGTCGACGCCATCGAGGGTGTCCCCACCGACGGCCGTGACAAGCCCGTCGAGGACGTGGTCATCCAGAGCATCGACGTCGAAGGCGTCTGATCCTCACGTGACCGACCAGGCGTACAACCCGAACAACACCTGCTACCGGCATCCGGACCGGCAGAGCTTCGTGCTCTGCCAGCGCTGTGGGCGGACGATCTGCCCGGAGTGCCAGACGCCGGCGGCAGTCGGGGTGCACTGCCCGGAGTGCGTGCGTGAACAGCGCGCACAGTTCGCAGCGAACCGTCGCGCGTCCGGAGCCCCCAGTGGGCTGACGGTCGCGCGACGGCGTTTCGCGATGCTCGACCAGAAGGCGACGGTCGTCATCGTGGCGATCACGGTCGCCATCTGGCTGCTGGACCAGGTCAGTGGTGGCTTCTTCACCAGCCTGCTCGCCTACAACTCGCTGCTGCTGCCCACGCAACCGTGGCGAGTCGTGACCGTGCTCTTCGTCCACTCGGGCATCCTCCACATCGTGTTCAATATGTGGGCACTGTGGATCTTCGGCCGGATGCTCGAGAACATGCTCGGTGCCTGGCGATTCGTGGCGCTGTACTTCATCACGGGGATCTTCGGTTCGATGCTCGTCACGTTCCTCGCTCCCGGTACCTGGGTGGTCGGGGCGTCCGGTGCGATCTTCGGGCTCTTCGCGGCGTTCTTCGTGCTGCAGCGGAGCCTCGGGCAGAACGCAGTGCAGCTCCTCGTGATCATGGGCCTCAACCTGGTCGTCGGGTTCCTCCCGGGGACGAACATCTCGTGGCAGGCGCACGTCGGTGGCATCGTCGGCGGCTTCCTGGTGGGTTTCGTGTTCGCCAAGACCCGGAACGTCCGGCAGTGGCCCCTGCAGATCGGCCTGCTCGTCGCCACCGCCTTGGTGGGCATCGTGCTCACCGCTGTCGGGTACGCGGTCACCATCGGCTGACCCGACCCGGACACACGTCCACCGAACGCCCCGTCGCTTCCGCGGCGGGGCGTTCGTCGTTCCCAGACATCCCTGCGCCCAGCCCGTCGCGCGGCCACGCCCCCCCGGAAGCGACAGCCTGCCGCGGACCTGTCGGCGAGGTCTGACGCTTTCGCAGACAGGACGGCGCAGCCAGCCGCACATTCGTGGCGCGACCGAACGGCGGACGGGAGGCACGGTGCCAGGCCGCCACGGGCCTCCAGTCCGCCGTCCACAAGGCGTCCGCAGAGTTATCCACAGGTGTGGAGAAACCGGTGAGTTACACGCGTGTGATTATCCCCATTGTGGACTCAGCTGTGGATAACTCCGGGGTCGGGGTGTGGATGACGATGTGGAGAGTGTGGAGAAGTGTGGAGAACCGCCCGGATCCTCGATGATCTGGGGACGAGCGGCAGCAAGTCCTGTGGAGAACGACAACGCCCGCCGCACCAAGTGGTGCGACGGGCGTCGGAGTGTCTCGAGGCTGCGGATCAGCGCCAGCGGGTGGTCATGAGGAAGCCGATGAACATGATGCCGAAGCCGACCAGGATGTTCCACGAGCCAAGGCTCGGCACCGGCAGGGTCGCGTTCGAGATGTAGAAGACGATCACCCAGACGAGGCCGATGAGCATGAAGCCGAACATGACCGGCTTGAACCACACCGGGTTCGGGGCGTCCCCGGCGGTGTCGACCGAGTCGGCTCGGGTCCTCCGGGCGGGCTTGGTGCGGTCCTTGTCACTGGCCATGGCCGGTATCCTACCGTGACCACGTGTGTGGATCGGCCCGCAGACCGCTGCACACATCCCCCACGAGTACGGTGAATCGCCATGACCAGGATCCTCGTCGTCGACAACTACGACAGCTTCGTCTACACGCTGAACGGCTACGTCCAGCAGCTCGGGGCCGAGACCGACGTGGTGCGGAACGACGCCTTCCCCGAGTCGGAGATCGCAGACCGCATCGCCGACTACGACGGTGTGCTCCTCTCGCCCGGCCCGGGGACTCCCGCGGACGCCGGTGTCTCCATCCCCACGGTGCACGCGGCGATCGCGTCCGGCACTCCGCTGCTCGGGGTCTGTCTCGGGCACCAGGCGATCGCGGAAGCCCTCGGGGCCACGGTCACGCACGCCGACGAGCTCATGCACGGGAAGACCTCGCAGGTCGACCACGACGACAGCACGCTCTTCGCCGGAGTCCCGCACCCCTTCACGGCGACGCGGTACCACTCCCTCGCGATCGTCGACGGCACGGTCCCCGACGAACTGACCGTGACGGCCCGGACCGGCGGTGGCGTCATCATGGGCGTCCAGCACCGCGACCACCCGCTCTACGGCGTGCAGTTCCACCCCGAGTCGGTCCTGACCGAGGGCGGCTACCGCATGGTCGGCAACTGGCTCGAGACCACCGGCCTGTCCGGTGCCGCTGAGCGCGCCGACGGGCTCGGCCCGCTCATCGCGACCCACCGCGCCTGACGGGCCAGGAGGGCGCGCTCGACGGCGTCGTGCGTCGACGCGCCTGGAGCAGTGGACGCGACGACCCGACGGGCGCACGGACGCGTGGCGGGGAGGCGCCGGGCCTCCTGGCCGTCAGCGTGCCGACGGGAGGCCCGTCACCGGTCCGTCACGCTGCGCGCGTACGCGTGTGGTCGGGTCGACGGCCCCCATGGCGGCGTCCCTGATCGGTTGGTCAGCGACCGTCGCCGTTGTCGCCGCCGTTGTCCCCGTTGTCGTTCCCGTCGTCGGACGGGGCCTTGGTCGGCTGGCTCGACGCGGCGCAGTAGGTCAGGGCGACCGCGCTTCCCTGGGCGACGTCGCCCTGGGGGGTGTCCTGCTGCGTGACGAGGCCACCCGTGCACGAGTACGACGGTGACGGTGTCACGGTCAGGCCGAGCTGCTCGAGCGACGCCTTGGCATCGGCGAACTGCTGGTTCGTGACGTTCGGCAGCTGCACCTTGCCGTTGGAGACCGTCAGGTTGATCACGATGCCCTTGGTGTGGAGCGAACCGGACTCGGGGTCGGAACTCATCACGGTGCCCTCTGGCAGGTCGGACGAGTAGTCGGAACTGATCGCGCCGACGCGGAAGCCGGCGTCCTCCAGCGTCTGCTGTGCGGCTGCCTGGGACTGCCCGTTCAACTCGGGGACCGGGAGCCGCTGGGGGCCGAGCGAGACGACCACGTCGACGTTGGACTTCCGCCCCACGTTGATCCCGGAGCCCGGGTCGGTGCGGATGACCATGCCCTTGTCGACGTCGTCGGAGTTCTCCTCGACCTTGACCGGTGTGAGGTCCTTCTTCTCGAGGGCGCTGACCGCGGCACTGTAGGTCGACCCGGTCACGTTCGGCACGCTCACGGACGACGAGACCGGCGGCTTTCCCGGCTGCAGGTTGGCGACGAAGAACACGACGCCGACGATGACCGCCACCGTCAGCAGGATGCCGACCCAGATCCACGCCACCGGTGGACGGTTCTGGGTGCGTTGCGGGCGGTGCTCGGCGGTGTCGTCGTCGAGCTCGCGGAAGGCCGCGGCCGGGTTCGAGGTGGTGCGCGGGTCGACCCCGAACAGCACCGTCGACGCGTCGTTCGCCGCGTTCTGCTGGATCTTCTTGGTGGACGCCGGAACCCGACCCGAAGCGGCCTGCTGCAGGTCGGAGCGGAACTCGGCGGCGTTCTGGAACCGGCGCGTGCGGTCCTTGACCAGGGCGTGCAGGGTCACGGCGTCGAGTGCCGGAGAGACCTCGGGCGTGATCGAGGACGGAGCGACGGGCTGTTCGCTGACGTGCTGGTAGGCCACTGCCACCGGGGTGTCGCCGAGGAAGGGCGCACGGCCGGTGAGGAGCTCGAACAGCACGACACCGGTGGAGTAGATGTCCGTGCGGGCGTCGACGGTCTCGCCGCGGGCCTGCTCCGGCGAGAAGTAGGACGCGGTGCCGAGGATCGACGTGGTCTGCGCGACGGTGGCCGAGGTGTCGGTGATGGCTCGGGCGATGCCGAAGTCCATGACCTTGACCTGGCCGTTGTGCGTGACCATGACGTTGGCGGGCTTGATGTCGCGGTGCACGACGCCGGCGCGGTGGGAGTACTCGAGCGCAGTCAGGATGCCCTCGGTGATGCGGACGGCCTCGGCCGGAGCGACGGCGCCCTCGGCGATGATGTCGGAGAGCGGACGGCCCTCGACGTACTCCATCACGATGAAGGGGACCTGCACCTCGGCGCCCGAGGTCTCGGTCACGGTCTCTTCACCGGCGTCGTACACCCGGACGACCGTCGGGTGGGCCATGCGTGCAGCTGCCTGGGCTTCCTGCCGGAACCGGGTGCGGAACGCCGGGTCGTTGGCCAGGCTCGGCTTCAGGAGCTTCACCGCGACCTTGCGACCGAGACGGGTGTCGTTGCCGAGGTGCACGGTTGCCATGCCGCCTCGGCCGATGACATCACCGATCTCGTAACGGTTGGCGAGGAGGGTGATCCCCGCGGTCACACCTTCTGGCACGTACTCCTCCGTCTGTCCGTCCGGGCTAGTGTACGGCAGCACCACCTGGTGAGACGCTGGTCGGCGAGGGGTCGACCGAACCGTTACCGAACGGTGTCGACAGTCCCCGTCCGGGGGTCGTTCAGTTGCCGTCCATCGGGGTCTCGGTGGGGTTGGTCCCGTCGGTGGGGTCCGTGGTGTCGCCCGGATCCGTCTCGTCCGCCGTCCAGGTCGCCGTCGCAGCGTCCGAGCCGGGCGACTTCGGCAGGGTGTTGCCGTTGGAGCCGCAGGTGACCGAGTACACGAAGGTGACGGGGGTGTCCACGGCGTCTGCCTGGATGGTCACCGCCGTCGACGAGATCGTGCCCGAGGTCGCACCGGACGCGTCCTTGCCGTTCTTCGCGACCCAGGTGTACGTCGAGACCGTGTACCCGACGGGGCACTCGGACGCCTGCCAACTGAACAGGACCGAGCCGTCGGACGACACGGTGCCGGCCTTCGCTGCGGCGGGCTTCGCCACGGACGGCGGCGTCGTGTACTGCCGGATGGTCACCAGCGAGCCCTGCAGGACGCTGCCCGTCGGCGTGATCGACTGCACCGTGTTGGCCTGGTCGGCGTTCGGTGCGGCGTCGCCGTCCTCGACCGCCGTCTGGAAGCCGAGGCTCTGGAGCTGGGACTCGGCTTCGGCGGTGGACATGCCGACGTACTCGTCGTTGCTCAGCGTGACGCGGGTCTCGGTGGGCGAGGGCGTCGGAGTCGGGGTCGGCGTCTGCGAGGGGCGCGGGCTCTTCGAGACGGACCTGGACGGCGACGGACTCGGATCGGCGGAACCGTTCAGCGCGAACGCGCCGATGACGGCGGCGATCGCGAGCACCACGACGACACCCACGACCCACCAGATCCAGGCGCGCTTCTTCTTCGGCTCCTCGGCCTCGTCGTTCGACGGGGACACCGGTGCGCCGGGTCCGCCGGCGCCCGCGGCTGCCGCGCCCGACTGGGTGCCGAGCAGTGCCGTGGCGGCGTCGTTGCCCTGACCCTGCGGCGGGTTGAACGCGACGGTGCCACCCTGCGCGATGGCGGGGACGGCGACGGTGGCCGCTGCGACGTCACCACGACGGAGCGCCTGTGCGGCGCGCGCGAGGTTGGCGGCGGTGGCGGGACGATCGGCGGGCTTCTTCGCGATGCACGAGATCACGAGGGCTGCGACGGGTTCGGGGATGTCCCCGGGCAACGCCGGCGGCTGCTCGTTGATGTGCGCCATCGCGATCGCGACCTGCGACTCACCCGTGAAGGGACGACGACCCGCGAGGGCCTCGTACGCGACGATGCCGAGGGAGTAGATGTCGGTCGACGGCGACGCCGGGTGCCCGCTCGCCTGCTCGGGCGAGAGGTACTGCACGGTGCCCATGACCTGGCCGGTCGCGGTGAGCGGGACCTGGTCGGCGATGCGCGCGATGCCGAAGTCGGTGATCTTGACGCGGCCGTCCGGCGTGATGAGCAGGTTGCCGGGCTTGATGTCGCGGTGCACCAGACCGACCGCGTGTGCGGCCTGCAGGGCGTTCGCGGTCTGCGCGACGATGTCCAGGACCTTGTCGACGGGCAGCGTGTGCTCGCGCTCGATCATGGTCGACAGCGCTTCGCCGGGGACGAGCTCCATCACGAGGTAGGCGCTGCCGTCCTCTTCGCCGTAGTCGAAGACGTTGGCGATGCCCTCGTGGTTGACGAGCGCAGCGTGGCGGGCCTCGGCGCGGAAGCGCTCGAGGAACCCGGGGTCGCCGAGGTACTCGTCCTTGAGGATCTTGAGTGCGACGGTTCGGCCGATGACGAGGTCGGTGGCCTGCCACACCTCTCCCATGCCGCCGATGGCGACCCGGGACGAGAGCTGGTACCGCCCACCGAAGGTGAGTCCGCTGGTGGGTCTCATTTGTTCAGCACCGCCTCCATGACTTTCTTCGCGACCGGGGCCGCGACTGTGTTGCCGACTCCCGACTGACCGAGCCCGCCGCCGTCTCCGACGACGACCGCCACGGCGACCTCCGGGTCCTTCGCGGGCGCGAACCCGGTGAACCAGAGCGTGTAGGGATCGCCTGTTCCGCCCTCGGCCGTGCCCGTCTTCCCTGCGACGTCGACACCGTCGATCTTGGCATTCGTTCCGGTCCCGGCGTTCACGACGCTCTGCATGGCCTCGGTGAGGTCAGCGGACTCGGAGGACGACAGCGGATCACTGTACTGCCTCGGGGAGAAGGACTCGACCGTCTTCAGGTCGCTCGTGGTGATCGAGTCGACGAGCGAGGGCTGCATGACCTTGCCGCCGTTCGCGATGCCGGCCGACACCATGGCCATCTGCAGCGGGGACACCCGGACGCTCGCCTGGCCGAAGGCGCTGAGCATGAGCTGCGCGGTGGAGTCGACCTCGGGGTACTGGCTGGCGGTCGCGGACATCGGGACCTCGATGGCGTCACCGAAGCCGTACTTGTCGGCCATGCTCTTGATCGCGTCGTACCCGAGCTTCTGTCCGAGCTCGGCGAACGGGATGTTGCACGAGTACTGGATGGCCGTGCGGAGCTTGACCTTGTCGCCGCCGCCGCACGTGCCGCCCTCGGCGTTGTTGATGTACGAGCTCGTGCCGGGGAGCTGCAGCCGCGACGGGTTCGGGAACGTCGAGTCGAGGTTGTACTTGCCGCCCTCGAGCGCCGCTGATGCCACGACGAGCTTGAAGACGGATCCGGGCGTGTACAGGTCGCCGCCGATCGCGCGGTTCTGCAGCGGGGACGACGAGGCGCCGAGCAGGGCGTCGTACTGCTCCTTGACCTTCGCGGTGTCGTGCGAGGTGAGGGTGTTCGGGTCGTAGCTCGGCTTCGAGACCATCGCGAGGATCTTGCCGGTCTTCGGCTGGATGGCGACGACGGCACCGCTGTTCGTGCCGAGGGCTTCGTACGCAGCCTGCTGCACGGCGGGGTCGATCGTCAGGTTGACGTTGTCGCCCTGGACGTCCTGACCGGTGAGGATCGAGTTGAGGTTCTGGAAGAACGAGGCGTCCGAGTTGCCGGACAGCACGGTGTTCTCCGCGCTCTCGATGCCGGTGTTGCCCTGGCCGATGGTGAAGTACCCGGTGACCGCCGAGTACAGCTCACCGTTCGTGTACTTGCGCTGGTACTCGTACTGGTCGTCCACGGGGGTCGACTCGGCGATCGGGCTGCCCCCGACGAGGATCGCACCGCGCTTGGTCGAGTAACTGTCCAAGATGGTGCGTGAGTTGCGGGAATCGGCGCGGAGGGAGTCCGCCGAGAAGAACTGGATGGACGTCGTCGACACGAAGAGTGCGACGAACATGAGCACGATGACGGTCGAGACACCGCGGAGCTGTCGGTTCATCGACGACGCTCCTTCCTGGTCGCGCGCGCGGACCGCCCGCTCGCGGCGGGGATCGCGCCCTGCTGGACGCGTTGTTCGGCTGGGATGGCATCGGTGAGTCGCAGCAGCATCGCGGCGATGATCCAGTTGGCGATGAGCGAGGAACCACCCGCGGCCATGAACGGTGTGGTCAGGCCGGTCACCGGGATCACGCGGGTGATGCCACCGACGACGACGAACACCTGCAGGGCGATCACGAAGCCGAAGCCGACGCCGAGCAGCTTGCCGAAGTCGTCCTGTGCCATGAACCCGACACGGATGCCGCGCGAGGCCAGCACGATGAAGAGCGCCAGGATCGCGAAGACGCCGATCAGGCCGAGCTCCTCGCCCAGCGAGGCGATGATGTAGTCCGCGTTGGCGACGGGCGTGATGTACGGGCGCCCCTGACCCAGCCCGGTGCCGGTGATGCCGCCGTTCGCGAAGCCGAAGAGCCCCTGCACGAGCTGGTAGCTCGCCTGGGTGTCGCGACTGAAGACCTCTTGGTTGAACGGGTCGAGCCACTGCTCGAACCGGCCGTGCACGTACTCGAGGACGCTCTGCGCGACGAGGGCACCGCCGACGAACAGCACGAGGCCGATGGCCACCCAGCTGATGCGCGCGGTCGCGACGTAGATCATCACGAGGAACAGGCCGAAGTACAGCAGCGCCGTGCCGAGGTCGCGCTGGAAGACGAGGACGGCCATCGCGGCGCCCCACATCACCAGGATCGGGCCGAGGTCGCGGGCACGCGGGAACGTCATGCCGAGGAACTTCTTGCCGACGATCGACAGCGAGTCGCGGGCGGTCACCAGGTAGCCGGCGAAGAACAGGGCCATGGTGATCTTCGCGAGCTCACCGGGCTGGAACGAGAACGGTCCGACGCGGATCCAGACCCGCGCTCCGCCGGGTGCGTAGCCGATGCCCGGGAGCATCGGCAGCAGCAGCAGCGCGATCGTCAGGAACATGAAGATGTAGCGGTACCGCTGCAGGAACCGGTGGTTCCGCACCAGCAGCAGCGTGATGATCGCCAGGACCATCGCGAGCATCGTCCAGACGATCTGCTTCACACCGATGGCGTCCCAGCCGGTCAGGCCGTTGTGGACGTCGATGCGGTAGATCTCCGCGATGCCGATGCCGTTCAGCACGAGTGCGATCGGCAGGACGAACGGGTCGGCGTTCTTCGCGACGACCCGCAGCACGACGTGCATCACGAGCCCGAGCCCGAGGATGCCCGCGCCGACCCACAGCACCGAGGTGTCGAACAGCCGCCCCTTGGTGCCGAGCTGCACGAGGACCATCGCGCCGGCGCAGATGCCGCAGGCGATGACGAGCAGCACGAGCTCGAGGTTCCGAGCACGTGCGGGTTCACGGAGCTTGATCGTGATCGCCTGCGTGAACGACTGGGCGGTGGCGTTGCTCATCGCGAGCCCCGGGTCGGGGTCGGCGTGGGCGTCGACGACCGGGTCGGCGACGGCGAGGGTGACGAGGTGGATCCGCCGTCACCGCCGGTACCGGCTTGGTCTTGCCCGGTCTCGGCGGCCTTGCGCAGTCGGTCGACGATGTCGCGCGCGTCACCGAGCGACTGCGCGTTGATCGTCGAGCGGACGTTCTCGCGGGTGTAGTCCGGCAGCATCGACACCGTGATGTCGGTGTCCTCGTAGACGTCCGACAGCGCCAGTGGTCCGATCGATTGCTGCACGCCCTTGTAGATGGCGACCGTGCCGCGGTCGGTGCCGACGTAGTAGTGGTCCTGGGTGATCCGCCAGCCGAGGAAGACGGCCCCCACCAGGGCGGCGACGGCCACCACGAGCGCGACCGTCCACGAGACCCGACGTCGGATGCGGCGTCGGCGGTCCTCGGCGATGAGTTCGGCGAAGAACTGGTCGGACTCGGGCTCGAAGTGCGAGTCTTCCGGAGCCGTGGTGACCTTGAGCGGGTGCAGCAGGATCGTGGGGAGGCGGATCGGCTTGCGGCCGGTCGACGCCTCGAAGGTCAGGGGAGCGGCCGCGGACCCGACGGTGGTGGCCGCGTCGTCGTCGTCGTCGACCTCGTCCGCGGTGACGTCCATGACGACGACGGTGACGTTGTCGGGGGCGCCGTGGTCGAGGGTCTCCTTGACCAGGCGCTGCGTGACCTGGTTGGCGTCCATGTTCGACGCCAGCGCGTGCCGGATGCGCTCTTCGGCCAGGTACGACGACAGGCCGTCGGAGCACAGCAGCCAGCGGTCGCCCGGCTGGATGTCCATGATCGCGGTGTCGACCTCGGGTGCCGCATCGACGTCGCCGAGCACCCGCATGAGTACCGAGCGACGGGGGTGGACCGCGGCTTCTTCCGGGGTGATCCGGCCGCTGTCGACTAGGCGCTGCACGAAGGTGTGGTCCGACGTGATCTGCTGCAGCTCACCGTCACGGTGGCGGTAGATGCGCGAGTCACCGATGTGCGCGATCGCGATCTGTTCGCCGACCCGGATCATCGCGGACACCGTTGTGCCCATGCCGGTCAGTTCCTGGTGCTCGAAGACCGTCTCGGTGATGAGCTGGTTCGCGGCGATCAGGGCCGACTGCAAGGCGAACTCGGCGTCGTGGGCCGAGGGGAACTCGCGGTCCACCTCCCTGATGCGCCGGATCGCGATCGCCGAGGCGACGTCGCCGCCGGCGTGCCCACCCATGCCGTCCGCGACCGCGAACAGGTGCGCCCCGGCGTAGCCGGAGTCCTGGTTGTTCGCGCGGATGCGGCCCACGTGGGACACAGCGGCGCTCAACGTGCGAGCGGTCATGCCGGGTTACCGCCGCAGCTCGAACGTCGTCGTCCCGATCGTGATCGGCGTGCGCTCCGCGACGATCAGGGGAGCGCTCACCTTCTGACCGTTGACGAAGGTGCCGTTCGTGGACTCGAGGTCGGTGAGGAGCCAGCCGTCGGCGCGCAGGTCGAGCCGGGCGTGGTTGGTCGAGGTGTAGTCGTCGCGGATCACGACGTTGGACTCGCTGGAGCGGCCGATCGTGATCGGCCCGCCGCCGAGCGGCATCTCCATGCCCTCACGCGCACCCTCGGTGATCACGAGGCGCACCGCTGCCGGCGAGGGCGACTGCGTCGCCGCCGTGGGTTGCCCGATCAGGTCGGTGAACGCACCACCCGAGGCCGCTGCCGGCGCCGCCGCTGCGGGGATCGTCGGGGTCGTCGGGCCGGAGGGAGCCGACTTGGGATCCGTGGGGATCGTGCGCACGCGCTGGCCGAAGAGATCACTGCGCAGGGCGAAGACGATCACGAAGACGAACAGCCAGAGCACCGCGAGGAACGCGAAGCGCAGGACGAGCAGGGTCAGGCCTGTGGTCATCGAGCACCTCCGTCGTTCTCCGGGATCACCCGGAACACCATACGGGTACGACCGATCTCGATGGTGGAGTCCGGCTCCACGATCGCCTGTTGGAAGTGCTGTCCGTTCAGCTTCGAGCCGTTCGTCGAGCCCAGATCCGTGGCCTGGGCGTGCTTGCCGTCCCACAGGACCTCCACGTGCTTCCGGCTCGTCCCGGTGTCCGCGATGGTGATGTCGGCGTCACTGCCACGGCCGATCACGGTGCGTCCGCGCTGCAGGCGGTGGCGCTGCGAGCCGATGTCGAGCACGGCGATCCAGGCGACATCGCGCTGCACCGTGGTGGAGTCGATCTGCAGGATGCCGGTCGACAGGGTGCCGTCCTGCTGCAGCCGGATGGTGACCGGTCCGGAGAACGAGTAGTTCTGCGCGACGGCGTGCTGGTGGGCCATCTGCGTGAGTTCGTCGATGAGCGGACGACCGACGTCGTTCATGCGCGTGAAGTCCGGCGGTGCGAGGCGCACGGTGAACTCGTTCGGCACGAGGATGCGCTCTCGCGACACCACGGCGGCCTTCGTGTCGAGCTCACGGCGCAGGGCGCTGGAGATCTCGACCGGCTGCACACCGGAGCGGAAGGTCTTCGCGAACGCGCCGTTCACGGCGCGCTCCAGCCCTCGCTCGAAGTTGTCCAGCAGGCCCATGTGTCTCCAGAGTCGTCGGTCGTCAACCACTGCATGGTAGTGGTTGGCGCAGGGGGCAGTCTGTGCGTGGTAGTGTTTTGGGGCTGGCGCGAGTGGCGGAATTGGTAGACGCGCACGGTTCAGGTCCGTGTGCTGGAAACGGCGTGGGGGTTCAAGTCCCCCCTCGCGCACCAGGCGAAACAGCGAAAGGCCCCGGAGGAATCCGGGGCCTTTCGTGTTCTTCCAGGACGTACCGGAGCGGCCGTCGCCGGTGGGCGGATCAGGCCCGATCGCCGTCCGTCGCGTGGTCGGGATCCGGCCAGGAGGCGCGGCTCGACCCCGACACGCCGGGTCCGGAGATCCCGTGGTCGGTTCTTCCCGCATCGCTCGGTGCGAAGAACGGGCGCGCGCTGGGCAGGAAGAGGAGGACCGCGGCGACGACCGACAGCGCGATCGTCAGGAGTCCGAGTTCGCCGCTCGTGAGGCTGAGCACCGCACGGGCCGCGGCGATGACGACCAGCGCGATGCGTGCCACCCGCGAACCGGCGGCCGTGCGGACGACCGCCCACCCGACGAGTCCCCAGACCACGATGGCGACGAGCACCGTCAGGACCGTGCCGATGGCGTTGCCGCCCGTTCCCGCCACGAACTGCAGGACGGTCGCCACCAGGCAGACCGCGACCCAGACGAGCCAGAGCACGAACGACACGGTGACGACCTGCGGTCGGTCCGGGCGACGGGTGAACGGTGTCCTGGTCATGGCTGCACGGTACCGGGCGGGCAGGTCGTGCGAGCAGCCGCCCCGCTAGCGTGACCAGGTGACCGATGATCGTGCTGCAGCCCCTCGTCCCGGTGTCGACGTCCCCGATGCCCGTGGGCGGACCGGACTCGACGCCGTCGGCCGTGACCTCGACCGCAACCCCGACGTCGTCGTGCGGGACGTCGAGGTCGTGTCGGACGGCTGGCACGTGCTCCGTCGCACCACGCTCGACGTCCGGCGCCGGGACGGCCGGTGGGACCGGCAGCAGCGCGAGACCTACGACCGGGGGAACGGCGCCACGGTGCTGCCGTACGACGCCGAGCGCGGCACCGTCCTGCTCACCCGGCAGTTCCGGTGGCCGGCGTACGTGAACGGGCACCCGGACGGGATGCTCATCGAGGCTGCGGCGGGGCTGCTCGACGAGGACGACCCCGAGACCGCCGTCCGCCGCGAGGCCGCCGAAGAGCTCGGCATCCGGCTGGGCGACCTGGTGCGCGTCGGCGACGTCTTCATGAGCCCCGGTTCGGTCACCGAGCGTGTCCACTTCTACGTCGGTGCCTACACACCGGCGGACCGGGTCGAGGCGGGCGGCGGGGTCGAGGACGAGGGCGAGGACATCGAGGTGCTCGAGCTGGCACTCGACGAGGCCCTCGCGATGGTCGAGGACGGCCGGATCGCCGACGGCAAGACGATCATGCTGCTGCAGTGGGTGGCACTGCGGTCAGTGGCACCGCGGCGGGTGTCACCCCGACAGGGCTGAGCCGTCCAGGCCCACCGCTCGGGCGATCGTCGTGCGGACCAGGCCCTCGCGGGTCGGTCGGTCGAGGTAGTCGACCAGGGCGTACCCGTTGGTGGCGTCGACGAGCGCGAAGAGCAGGCGTCCCACGCCGTCCGGGTCGTCGGTCCGCAGCACGCCCGCGCGCACCCCGTCGACGACGACCGTGGTCGCGAGGAGCTGCCAGTCGTCCATGACGTCCCGTGCCGCGGTCGCCAGCGCCGCGTTCGTGCGGCCGATGCTCCACGCGTCGGCCCACAGGGTGGCGACGTCGTCGCGCGCGGGATCGGCGATGCAGCCGAGCAGGGTGCGGAGGCCGGAGACGGGTTCGGGCGCAGCGCCGACGATCGCGCGGACCTCGGCGACCTCGGCTGCCGCGACGGTGCGGAACGTCTCGCCGACCAGGTCCTCCATGCTCGGGCGGTAGTGGGCGACGAGCGACGGCGCGACCCCGATCACGGCGGCGACCCCGCGGAGCGTCACCGCCGCGAGGCCCTCGGCGCGCGCCAGGTCGACGGCGGCCGACGTGATCTGGGATCCGCGTTCGGCCGGGCTGAGGCGCCGGCGGGCCGGTGTCGACGGCATCGTCCCACCGTATCCGCGGGTCACGCGCCCTCGACGACGAAGGCCGCCCACAGGTCGGCACGGGTCGCGAAGACGGTGAGGTCGCGGTCGAGGAGCCGGCCGGCGTGCTCGACCCGGGAGCGTGCGGTGTGGCGGTGGATGCCGAGCACCTGGGCGGCGCGGTCGTACTCGCAGTTCTGCTCGAGCCAGGCGCGGACGGTGCGGGTGAGCTCGGTGCCCGCCGACCGGTCGTGTTCGAGCAGGGGAGCGAGGAACGCGCGGGCGACGGCTCCGGCGTCGACGTCCACGTGGGCCAGGTGTGCGAGGACGCCTTCCCGGGCGAGGTCGCCGAACTCGGTCGTGCCCGGTCGTCCTTCGCGCCGACGGTCCAGGGCCTGCACGGCCTCGGTGCGAGCGCGGCCGAACGACCGGTAGGCGGCACCGTCCGACAGGCCGGCCCGCAGGTCGAAGCGCCCGACCAGTTCCTCGACGATCGCGGTGCCGTCGGCGCTCACGCACAGGAAGAGGGCGTCGTCGACGGCGAAGAAGAGCTGTCCGGGCCGGTCCTGCACCCACAGTTCGAGCAGGTCGACGACGGTGTCGAGGTCGTGGTCGTCGACGTCGATGGCCGCGATCCGGACGGGTTCGGCGGGCAGGGGACCCCACACCTCGCGCGACGTCGACTGGACCACCTCCGGATCGCCGACCGAGAGCATGGTGAGGAGGCCGGTGCGCAGGAGCCCGCGTGCCCGGGCCAGCTCACGGTTCTGCTGCAGCGCGAGTCCGGCGAGGGCGATGACGGACGTCACCACCTCACGACCGGCGCGGTCGAGCGCACCGCCGTTCGCGATCGCGAGCACGCCGCTCAGGTGGCCTCCGCTGCCGAGGGTCTGCAGCGTGAACCCGGTGTGGTGCTCGGTCGTCACCGGCAGGCTCGCCCGCTGTCCCGCGCGCAGCAGGCGCAGCGCCTCGGTCCGGAGCAGCTCGAGGTCCTGCGCGGGCACACCGTCCGCCGGGTGCCCACGGTCCAGCCGCCCCGACACGTCGAAGAGCCCGACCCAGCCGTCGAGCTGCCCGGAGAGCTCGGCGATCGTGGCGCCGAGCCCGTCCGGGCGCATCGCTGCGAGCGAGATCGCCCGCTGTGCGGCGAGGGCCCAGGCGTTCCGGGCGTTCGCGTCGCGGGCGACCGCTTCGGCGTTCGCCTGCGCGACCGCGATGAACGAGGTCTCGTAGGGCACCTCGAACAAGGGGAGTCCGTACAGCGAACAGGCGGCGACGAGGGCGTCCGGGGTGCCGGCGCGGACGACCTCGGTGCCGAACCCGAGTGCGACGACGCCCCGCTCGACGAGTCGGCGGACGTAGGGGCCGGCGACGTCCTCCGGGACCTCGGCCTCGGCGCCGAACTGGGTGCCCGTGGTCAGCAGTCCCTGCCCGTCGGCCAGGAACGGCGTCGGGTCCTCGAGGTCGGAGCTGTGCAGCCACGACAGCGGTGCGTCGAGGGCGTCCGTGTCCGCGTCGGTCAGCGGGCGGAGGCGGAGGTCGGCACGGTGCAACAGGGAACGCAGCGTCGCGGGCATGGGAGCACCTTATCCACCGGGGCGATCGGGCCGGTGCTCGATGTACACGGTGGACAGCCGCCGTGGTCACCGCAGGCTCCTACCATCGCCGCATGTCCTCCACCGCAGCACCCTCGATCAGTGCGCCCACCGGCGGCCCCTCGCTGCCCCAGGAACGACGGCTCGTCACGGCCGTCCCCGGCCCCCGGTCACGCGAGCTCATGGCGCGGAAGGCCGGAGCCGTCGCAGCCGGGGTCGGCGTCGCCGTGCCGATCGCCGTCGTCGCGGCCGGTGGCGGGGTCGTCGTGGACGCGGACGACAACTCGTTCGTCGACCTGGGGTCCGGGATCGCCGTGACCAGCGTCGGCAACGCGCACCCCGCCGTCGTCGCCGCGGTCACCGAGCAGGTCGCTGCCTTCACCCACACGTGCTTCACGATCGCCGCCTACGACGGGTACGTCGCGGTCGCCGAGGCACTCAACCGGCTGACCCCCGGTGACCACGAGAAGCGCACGGCGCTGTTCAACTCCGGCGCCGAGGCCGTCGAGAACGCCGTGAAGATCGCCCGCAAGCACACCGGTCGGCAGGCCGTCGTGGTGTTCGACCACGCGTACCACGGCCGCACGAACCTCACGATGGCGCTCACCGCGAAGAACCAGCCCTACAAGGACGGCTTCGGACCCTTCGCGCCCGAGGTCTACCGGGTGCCGATGTCCTACCCGTTCCACGACGGGCTCTCCGGGCCCGAGGCGGCGAAGCGCGCGATCAGCCAGATCGAGAAGCAGGTCGGCGCGGCGAACACCGCGGCGCTGCTCATCGAGCCGATCCAGGGGGAGGGCGGGTTCGTCGTCCCCGCGCCCGGGTTCCTCACCGCCCTGTCCGAGTGGACCACGGCGAACGGCGTCGTGCTCATCGCCGACGAGGTGCAGACCGGCTTCGCGCGCACCGGGTCGATGTTCGCGAGCGAGCACGAGGGGATCGTGCCGGACGTCGTCACGACCGCGAAGGGCATGGCCGGCGGTCTGCCCCTGTCCGCCGTGACCGGGCGCGCCGAGATCATGGACTCCGCGCACGTCGGCGGGCTCGGCGGCACCTACGGCGGCAACCCGATCGCCTGCGCTGCCGCCCTCGCCGCGATCGACGCGTTCGAGCACGACGGGCTGATCGACCGAGCCCGCGAGATCGGGGACGTGCTGCTCGGACGACTCCGTGCCGCACAGACGACCGACCCGCGGATCGGCGACGTCCGCGGACGCGGCGCGATGGTCGCGATGGAACTCGTGGACCCCGCGACCGGAGAACCGGACGCAGCACTGACCGGGAAGGTGGTGCGGTCCGCGTTCGAGCACGGCGTCATCGCGCTGACCGCCGGCACGTACGGCAACGTCGTCCGGTTCCTGCCCCCACTGTCGATCGACGACGCCCTGCTCCACGAGGGACTCGACGTCGTCCTGGAAGGACTCGCAACAGCATGACCACCGGCACCACCACCGCCCCCGCGGCCGACCGCACCGACGCCGAACGCGAGCTGCTCGCCCGCGTCCCCACGGGCCTCCTGGTCGACGGCGCATGGCAGCCGTCGGCCGACGGCCGGACCTTCGCCGTCGTCGACCCCGCCACCGGCGAGACGCTGCTCGACATCGCCGACGCAACCCCCGAGGACGGTGTCCGAGCGCTCGACGCCGCGGAAGCGGCCAAGACGGGCTGGGCGACCACACCGCCGCGGCACCGCGCCGAGCTGCTGCGTCGCGCGTTCGACCTGCTGCAGGAACGGCGCGAGGAGTTCGCGCTGCTCATGACGCTCGAGATGGGCAAGCCGCTCGCCGAGGCCCGCGGCGAGGTCGCGTACGGCGGGGAGTTCCTGCGCTGGTTCTCGGAGGAAGCGGTCCGGATCGGCGGCTCGTACGGCACCAACCCGGAGGGCACCGGCCGTGCCACCGTCTCCCACAAGCCCGTCGGCACCGCGTTCCTCATCACGCCGTGGAACTTCCCGCTGGCGATGGCGACCCGGAAGATCGCACCGGCGCTCGCCGCCGGGTGCACGGTCGTCGTGAAGCCGGCCGAACTGACGCCGCTCACGACCCTGCTGTTCGTCGACCTGCTGCGCGAGGTCGGTCTGCCCGCCGGGGTGGTCAACGTGGTGCAGACCACGCGGGCCGCCGACGTCTCCGCGCCGGTGATCGCCGACCCCCGGCTCCGGAAGCTGTCCTTCACGGGCTCGACGCCGGTCGGACGCACACTGCTCGCCCAGGCGGCGCAGAACGTGCTCCGGACGAGCATGGAGCTCGGCGGCAACGCCCCGTTCCTGGTGTTCGCCGACGCCGACCTCGACCTGGCCGTGGAGGGCGCGCTCGCCGCCAAGTTCCGCAACACCGGGCAGGCCTGCACCGCCGCGAACCGGTTCCTGGTGCACGAGGACGTCGTCGACGAGTTCACGCGCCGGGTGACCGCACGCGTCGAGGCCATGCGGGTCGGACGCGGCACCGAGGACGGCGTCGCCATCGGACCGCTCATCGACGACCGTGCCGTCGACAAGGCGCACCGCCTGGTCACCGACGCGCTCGACCGCGGGGCGACGCTCCGCACCGGCGGACACCCGGTCGACGGCCCCGGCACCTTCTACGCGCCCACGGTCCTGACCGACGTGCAGCCCGGCAGCGACCTGCTCCGCGACGAGATCTTCGGGCCCGTCCTGGCGATCCGGACGTTCCGGACCGAGGACGAGGCCGTGGGCGCCGCCAACGACACCGAGTACGGTCTGGTCGGCTACGCGTTCACGGAGGACCCGGCCCGCGGCCAGCGCCTGATGGAGCGGCTCGAGACCGGAATGCTCGGACTCAACACCGGTGTCGTCTCGAACGCGTCGGCCCCGTTCGGCGGGGTGAAGCAGTCCGGCCTCGGCCGCGAGGGCGGCGGCGAGGGCATCGCCGAGTACCTCGAGACCATGTACACGCTGACCCCGGACCCGTTCCGGAGCACCACCACCGAAGGAGCAGCACGATGATCGAGAGCGACGTCGTCGTCATCGGAGCCGGTGTCACCGGCCTGACCGCCGCGAACCGCCTGCGCGCCGCAGGACTGACCGTCACGGTGCTCGAGGCGCGCGACCGCGTGGGCGGCCGCACCTGGACGAACGACATCGAGGGGGTCACGCTCGAGATCGGTGGCCAGTGGGTCTCGCCCGACCAGACCGCGCTGCTCGAGACCCTCGACGAACTCGGGCTCGACACGTACGACCGGTACCGCGAGGGCTCGAGCGTCTACGTCGACGCCGAGGGCACCCGCACCGAGTACACCGGCGACATCTTCCCGCTGCCCGAGGCGACGGCGAACGAGATCGAGCGACTCGTGACGGTCGTCGACGAGTACGTCGCGGCGGTCGACCCCGCTCGCCCCTGGGAGTCCCCGCACGCGGCGGCACTCGACGAGGTCTCCTTCCGCGCCTGGCTGCACGCGCTCAGCCCGGACCGCGTCGCCACCGACAACGTCGAACTGTTCATCGCGGGCGCCATGCTCACGAAGCCGGCACACGCGTTCTCGGCACTGCAGGCCCTGCTGATGGCCGCCTCTGCCGGGAGCTTCACGAACCTGGTCGACGCCGACTTCATCCTGGACAAGCGCGTCGTCGGCGGCATGCAGCAGGTGTCCGAACGCCTCGCGGAGCGCCTCGGTGACGCCGTGCACCTGAACGCGCCGGTGCGCACCCTGCGCTGGACCGACGACGGGGTCGTCGCGTTCGCCGACGGCGGTCTCGAAGTCCACGCTCGGCAGGCGCTCGTCGCCGTGCCGCCGCCCCTGTACTCGCGGATCTCGTACGAACCCCCGCTGCCCCGTCGCCAGCACCAGCTGCACCAGCACCTGTCGATGGGCTTCGTCATCAAGGTGCACGCCGTCTACGACCGGCCGTTCTGGCGCGGCGCCGGACTCTCGGGCACCGCGTTCAGCCCGTACGAGGTCGTGCACGAGGCGTACGACAACACCGAGCACGGCTCGGAGCAGGGCACGCTCGTCGGGTTCGTCTCCGATCAGCACGCGGACGACCTGTTCGCGCTGTCGGTCGAGGAGCGGAAGGCCCGAGTGCTCGCATCGCTCGCGCACTACTACGGCGACGAGGCCCTGCGCCCGGTCGTGTACTACGAGAGCGACTGGGGCACCGAGGAGTGGACCCGCGGCGCCTACGCGGCGAGCTTCGACCTGGGCGGGCTCGTCCGCTACGGCGCCGACCAGCGTGCAGCCGTCGGTCCGATCCGGTTCGCGTCGAGCGACCTGGCCGGGCAGGGGTACCAGCACGTCGACGGTGCGGTGCGGATCGGGCGTGAGGTCGCCGACGAGATCCTGGCCGTGACCCCGGTCGCCGCCGGCTCGAGCGCTGCCGCCTCGTCCGTCTGAACGGGTGCAGCGCCGACCGCGCGTAGCGTCCGGGCCATGAGCGACACGACGGCGAACGGATCCAGCGACCCCAGCGAGGCCGAAGCGCAGTACACCGAGGACCTGCCGGACGGGTCGCCCACGGGCGACGCGACGAAGGACCCCGCGCAGGACAGCGACACGGACTCCGGCGGCGAGCCCGCCGACCCGCAGCAGTAGCGGCGACCGACGAGCAGACGGGAGGCACGGTGCCAGCTGGCACCGTGCCTCCCGTCCGTCGTGGAGCCGGGTCCAGAGCGTCCGTCAGCCGATGCGGATCAGCTTCTTGTTGACGAACTCGTCGGCCCCCAGGGGGCCGAGCTCGCGGCCGAAGCCGCTCGCCTTGACGCCGCCGAACGGCAGTTCGGGGCTGTCCGCGCCGACGATGTTGACGTAGACCATGCCGGCCTCGAGCCGGTCCGCGACGCGGAGTGCCTGGTCGGCGTCGGTCGTGAACAGGTACGAGCCGAGGCCGTACGGGGTGTCGTTGGCGAGTGCGACGGCTGCGTCCTCGTCGGCGACGCGGTACACGGCGGCGACGGGGCCGAAGAACTCCTCGCGGTACGCGTCGTTGTCCGGCGTGACGTCGGTGAGGATCGTCGGCACGAAGGCGTTGCCCTGGCGGTCACCACCGGTGACGACGGTCGCACCCTGCGCGACGGCGGACGCGAGCTGCTCCTGCAGCCGGTCCGCGGCGGTCGGGGACGACAGCGGGCCGAGCTCGGCACCGGGCACGGACGGGTCGGTCGGCGAGACCGCGGACATGGCCGTCGTGAACTTCGCCAGGAAGTCGTCGTACAGGTCGTCCACCACCAGGAAGCGCTTCGGGGCGTTGCAGACCTGTCCGTTGCCCTCGAGGCGGGTCGTGACGGCGGACTCGACGACGGAGTCGAGATCGTCGGTGGACAGCACGATGAAGGGGTCCGACCCACCGAGCTCGAGCACGACCTTCGTGAGGTTCCGGCCGGCGATCTCGGCGACGGCGGCACCGGCGCGGGCGGACCCGGTCAGCGAGACGCCCTGCACGCGTGGGTCGGCGATGACGTCGGCGGCCTGGTCGTTCGTCGCGAAGACGTTCGTGTACGCGCCCTCGGGGAACCCGGCGTCGTGGAAGATCCGCTCGATCGCCAGGGCCGACTCGGGGCACTGCGGTGCGTGCTTGAGCAGGACCGTGTTGCCGATGAGCAGGTTCGGGCCGGCGAACCGGGCGATCTGGTAGGCGGGGAAGTTCCACGGCATGATGCCGAGCAGCACGCCGATCGACGACTTCCGGATGAAGGCGCTGCCCTCGGAGCCGTCGGCCAAGGTGATCGGCTGGTCGGCGAGGAACTCTTCGGCGTGGTCGGCGTAGTAGTCGTAGATGTCGGCGCAGAAGTCCACCTCGCCCTCGGCCTGGTCGATCGGCTTCGCCATCTCGCGCACGATCGTGGCGGCGAGGTCGGCGTGACGCTCCCGGTACAGGTCCGCGACGCGGTGGAGCAGGGTCGCGCGGTCGGCGACGGTGCTGGTGCGGCCCCACTCGCCGTGGGTCTGGTGGGCGGTGGTGACGGCGGCGCGCAGCTCGTCGTCGGTGATGGTCGGGAACGTCTCGAGGGTCGTGCCCGTGGTGGGGTCGGTGACGGCGTACATGGCGTCCTCTCGTGGTGGGTCAGGCCTGGTCGGTCAGCTGCTTGTTGACGCCGGTGACCGGCTGGTTCTCGTCGAAGCTCTTCGGCAGCACCCGGAAGCCCTTCGTGATGACGAGCAGGTAGGCGAAGCCGATCGCAGCCCACACTCCTCCTGCGATCAGTGCGTCGGCGTGGAGCTGCGACCAGAGCACCCCCGTCAGGACCATCGCGAGGCCGGGCAGGACGATGTACTTCCACCGGTCACCCGCGGTGTGGCGGCGGCCCTGCCGGACGGCGAAGTGCACGATGACGCTCGCGTTGACGAAGGTGAAGGCGACGAGCGCGCCGAAGTTGATGTACGACGAGATGGTGTCGAGCGAGAAGCTCATCGCGAGCAGCGTGACCGCCCCGACGAAGACCACGTTGAACACCGGGGTGTGCGTGCGCGGGTTGACGTAGCCGAACACCCGCTTCGGCAGGACGTTGTTCCGACCCATCACCATGAGCATGCGGGCGACGCTCGCGTGCGAGGCGAGCCCCGACGCCAACGCGGCGACGAACCCGGCCGACACCAGGACCGCCTGGAACACCGGGCCACCGACGAGCAGGCCGATCTGGGGGAGCGGGTCGTCGGTGAACTCGCCGAACGGGGTGTTCGTCGGGAACCGCAGCTGCGCGAAGTACGCGGACACCAGGAAGATCGCGCCGCCGAGCAGCACCGTCAGCATGATCGCCTTCGGCATGATCCGGATCGACTTCGCCTCTTCCGTGTACATCGTCACGGCGTCGAAGCCGATGAACGAGAAGCAGACCACCGTCGCACCGGTGAGCAGGGCGGACATCGTCACGCCGTCGTGCACGAACGGCTCGGTGCTCGCGATCGTGCCGGCGCCGGCACCGTGGACGAGTTCGATGACGGTGAAGACCACGAACGCGATCATCGCCAGGATCGCGCCGATGAGCAGCACCATGTTGAGGTTCGACGTGCCACGCATCGACAGGCAGATCACCGTCGTCACGAACACCGTGTAGACGACGACCGTCACCCACGACGGCAGTGCCGGGAACACCTGCTCCAGGTAGAGCCGGATGATCAGGGCGTTCACCATCGGCAGCAGCAGGTAGTCGAGCAGGGACGCCCAGCCGACCATGAACCCGAGGTTCGGGTGCATCGACTCCCGCACGTACGTGTAGGCCGAACCGGCTGCCGGGTAGACCCGGACCATCTTCCCGTAGCTGATCGCCGTCAGGGCCATGATGACCAGCGCGATCAGGTACGCGCTCGGCACGGCGCCGTCGGTCTGCCCGGAGACGATGCCGAAGGTGTCGAACACCACCGTCGGGGTCATGTAGCCGAGGCCCAGGCCGACGATCGCCCAGAGTCCGAGGCTCCGCTTCAGGGAACCGCCGCGCGCAGGTGTTGCCGGTGCTGTCGGTGTGGGGACCGCGGTCGGTGATGCCATGTGCGTGGACTTCCCTGCTGGGTCGGAGGTGGGCAGCGCCGGAGCTGGGCTGGGCAGCGTCGCCCGGACTGGTTCGGAGCAACATACCGATGTGCGAGTGCTCGGTGGACCGGCCGCGGTGTACAGACGTCGGGCAGCCGCTGTACACCGCGGCGATGGATCAGACCGCCGGCTGTTGCTGCGTGATGCAGTGCAGGCCGCCGCCGCGCGCGAAGACCTGACGAGCGTCGATCGAACGCACCTGACGACCCGGGTACACGTCGGCGAGGATGCCGCGGGCGTGGTCGTCGGCGACGGCGTCACCGAACGCGCAGGCGATCACGGCGCCGTTCACCACCACGTGGTTGACGTAGTTCCAGTCGACCGGGCCGTCGTCGTCGGTCAGGGTCGACGGGGCCGGCAGTTCGACGATGGTCGCGTTCGTGGCCTGCTCGAGCGCCCGACGGATCTGCGGCATCACCAGGTGGTCCGGGTGGCCGGCGTCGGGCTGCGCGTGCAGCAGGACCGTGCCCGGATCGGCGAAGGTCGCGACCATGTCGACGTGGCCCCGGGTCCCGAACCCGTCGTAGTCACGGGTCAGGCCGCGGGGCAGCCAGACCACGTCCGTCGCGCCGATCGTCCGGGCGAGCTCGAGTTCGACGCGCTCGCGGTCGGCGTACGGGTTCCGTCGCGGATCGAGCTGCACGGTCTCCGTCACCAGGACCGTGCCCGTGCCGTCGACGTGGATCGCCCCGCCCTCGTTCACGAGCAGCGACGGGATCCGCCGCGCACCGGCGGCGGCCGCGACCGTGGCGGCGACCTCGGCGTCACGGGTCCACGTCGACCAGGAGTTCGCGCCCCAGCCGTTGAAGACCCAGTCCACGGCGCCGAGCTCGCCGGTCACGTCGTCGACGACGAACGTCGGCCCGATGTCGCGCATCCAGAAGTCGTCGAGAGGCGCTTCGAGCACCTCGACCGCGGTCGACAGCAGGCGACGAGCGTCGGCTCGCGCGACCGGGTCCACGACGATCGTGACGGGCTGGTGCTCGCTGATCGTGTTGGCGGTGGTCGCCCACGTCCGTCGCGCCGCCTCGGCGCTCGCCGCGTCGTCACCGAGCGTCAGGCCGGGGCGCGGGAACGCCATCCAGGTGCGTCCCTGCGGAGCCGTCTCGGGAGGCATCACCCACGTCATGCGCGCGCCTCCGGTCCGGCGTCGGTCGCCGCCACCCCGATGGCCGCGTCGATCGCGTCGCGTGCGCCGAACGCGTGGCGGTCCTCGTCGACCGGGGCGACGAGCCCCGCGTAGAGGTCGGGGCGACGGGTCACGTAGAAGGGGAACAGCCGGAGCCACTCCGTCCGGGCCCCGAGGTCGAGGTCCGCCACGAGCACCGCGTCAGCGTCACGCGGTGCTTCGGCGAGCACGCGGCCGAACGGGTCCGAGATGAACGACGACCCGTAGAACGTGATGTCCCCCTCGTCGCCCCAGCGGTTCGGGACGAGCATGAACTGGCCGGCGGTGATGCCGTTCGCGACGATGACCTGCCGCCAGATCGGCGCGGTGTCGAAGTCCGGGAACGTCGGCTCGGAGCCGATCGCCGTCGGGTACACCAGGACCTCGGACCCGGCGAGGCCGTAGGAACGGGCCACCTCGGGGAACCACTCGTCCCAGCAGGTCGGTAACCCGAGGCGTGCGCCGAGTCCCGCCGGCTCGTACACCGGGAAGGCGTCGTCGTCCGTGCCCGGGCGGAAGTACGTGTCCTCGTAGTAGCCGGCGCTGATCGGGATGTGGGTCTTTCGGGTCCGGCCGACCAGGGTGCCGTCGGGGGCGACGAGGACGGCGGTGTTGTAGCCGCGGGGGTCGTCGGGCTGGTCGTCGTCGGCAGGGCGCTCGTACAGCGAGGCGTGGACGAACACCCCGTGCTCGATCGCCTGTGCGCGGGCGAAGGTGACCGTCGGGCCGTCCTCGAGCGACTCGGCGAGGTCCTTCGGGACACCACTGGCCGGAGTGTCGCCGGGGTAGCGGCGCAGGGTGAGCTCGGGCAGGAACACTGCCGCGGCGCCATTGGCCGCGGCGGTGGCGATGCCGTCGGCGAGTTGTGCTCGGTGGGCAGCGGGGTCTTCGAGCCAACGCACCTGCACGAGGGCGACGCGGGTCGAGCGGCGGGGGGTGCCGGTGTCCTGGTGCAGCGGAGACGGGTGCGGGGGAGCGATGACGACGTCCATCCCGCCATTGTTGATCGCATGGTCAATGAGCGCAAGGCCCGGGGGGAGTTGGGTGGGGTGATGAGCGAACCCATCGTCACGCCGCTCGGCTTCTCGCACGTGCGCCTCACGGTCACGGACATCCGCCGGAGCAAGGCCTTCTACGAGCAGCTGTTCGGCATGTCGCCCGGCAGTGACTTCAGCGACCAGATCGACGACCCGACGATCCACGACGACCCGTGGCGGACCTACGGCGGGTGCTCGTTCACGTTCGGCGGGCAGACGCTCGGCCTGCGACCGGTCGCCCCCGCCGAGGACCGGTTCGATCCCGACCGAGTCGGCCTCGACCACGTGTCGTTCCGCGTCGGGTCCGTCGACGACCTGCACGCCGCCGTCGAGCGGCTGGACGCCGCCGGCATCGACCACGGCGACGTCACCGACCTGCCGCCGTTCGGCCTGGTGATCCTGTCCGTGCAGGACCCCGACGACGTCAACCTGGAGTTCGCGGCACCTCGACCCTGAGTCGCGGTCCGCTGGTGTCCGCTTGCCGCGTCCGTCACCCGGACCTCCAGGTGCCACGGAAGCGGGGAGCGTTGCCTGATCGCGTCAGATCTCAGGAGGAGACAGCATGAGCAAGACCTGGTTCATCACCGGAGCGTCGAAGGGCTTCGGCCGCGAGTGGGCGGAAGCCGCCCTCGAACGTGGAGACTCCGTAGCCGGCACGGCCCGCGACACCGACGACGTGCAAGCACTCGTCGACCAGTACCCGGACACGTTCCTCGGACTGCAGCTCGACGTGACCGACCGTGCCGCGGACTTCGCGGCCGTGCAGCGTGCGGCGGAGCACTTCGGCTCGCTCGACGTCGTCGTGAACAACGCCGGCTACGGCCACTTCGGCATGGTCGAGGAACTCACCGAGGACGAGGTCCGAGCCCAGCTCGAGACGAACCTGTTCGGAGCGCTCTGGGTGACCCAGGCCGCGCTGCCGATCATGCGGGAGCAGGGCTCCGGGCACGTCATCCAGGTGTCGAGCATCGGCGGGATCAGCGCGTTCCCGACGGTCGGCGCCTACCACGCATCGAAGTGGGCGCTCGAGGGGCTGTCGCAGTCCCTGTCGCAGGAGGTCGCCGGCTTCGGCATCCACGTGACGCTCATCGAGCCGGGCGGCTTCTCGACCGACTGGTCCGGACCGTCGTCGAAGAAGAGCGACGAGATCGCCGCCTACGCCGACGTCCGCGAGGCCGCGTCGAAGCGCCCGTCGGCCGCCGACCCCGGCAAGCCCGAGGCGACCCGCTCGGCGATCCTGAAGGTCGTCGACGCCGAGCAGCCGCCCCTGCGCGTCTTCTTCGGCAAGGCACCGCTCGGCATCGCCGAGAAGGACTACGAGTCCCGCCTGGCGACCTGGCGCGAGTGGCAGCCGGTGTCGGAGGAGGCACACGGCTCCTGAGCGACCTCAGCTGATGATGTTGACCGCGCGCGAGATGACCAGGGCCAGCAGGATGAACCCGCCGAGTGCCTGGTAGGCCATGATCATCTTCGCGCGCACGGTCATCGGCATGGTGTCGGTCGGGCTGAACGCCACCATGTTCGTCATCGCGACGTAGAGGTAGTCGAGGTAGACCGGACGCCACGCGGCGGTCTTCGGGTCGGTCTCCTGGGGGAACTGGAAGTCGGCCTCGTCACTTGTCCACAGCTCGGGACGACGACGAGCCACCGGCCCGCCCCGGTCGAGCTCCCAGTACACGAGCCCGAACGCGATGATCGTGCTCACCCACACCTGCAGGGCGGTGAGCAGCACGGCACCGCCGTCGGCGTGGCCGCCGAGGAGCAGCTCGATCGTCCGGACCACGGTCAGCTGGTTCGCGACGGTGAGCAGGATCGCCAACGAGAAGGACACCCACCGCGACCAGGTCGTGTCGCGGGTCAGTCGCCGCGGGTTGAAGACGACGAGCGGGATCAGCAGCAGGACGCCGAGCACCGGGACCACCCACGACGGGAAGAACAGCACCTCGCTCGGCAGGAACAGGCTGAGCCCGAGGTTCACCAGGACGGCGATCGCCACCGGCGCGCGGTGTTCGTGGCGGTGTCGGGTCCTGGTCGGGGTCACGGTGTGAGTGTCGCGCACCGGCTTCGCGCGGAGGTGACCCGTGGCGGCGCGTCGGTCCGTCGTGTCCACCGCTCGACGGACGCGGGGTCGCCCCGGAGGTGCACGACGGCGCACCGAGCGGCGGACGACACCGGGTCGGCACCGGTCGAGGCTGGAGCCATGACCGAACGCATCCACCGCTCCGTCCGTCTCGTGGCAGCCGCCGTCCTCGCCGGGGGCCTGGCCCTCACCGCGACCGGCTGCTCCTTCATCCAGCAGCAGACCGGCGACGCCTGGGCGGTCACGTACCAGGTGCAGGTCGACGGGCCGGCCGGGTCGGAACTGACCGACGTCCGCGTCGAGGGTGCCGAGAAGCGCGGCGACGCCCCGGAGGTGCACCGGCTCGGCACGCAGGAGACGAGCACGCAGAAGACGGGTTCGCAGGAGACGGGTACCTGGGAGCATGAGTCGATCGTCCTCGCCGAGCAGCGCGCCTCGGTCCGGGCGACCCCGGCGCGGGGCGCGACGGCGACCTGCCGGATCCTGCTCGACGGCAAGCGCGAGATCGCCACGGAGACCGCTGCCGCGGGCGAGCCCGTGACGTGCTCCGTCGACACCCCCGCGTTCGACTGAAGGGTTCGCACCGCGGTGCAGCACGACGTCGCCTGAGGGGGTGACATTGGCGGGCCGTCGGGGTATCGTTGCGGCATCACGACTGGCCGTCATTCCCGACAAGGGGAGGCGGCCAGTTTTCTTTACGATGACGGTGTGACGAGCACCTACGCGAAGCCGTTCCTGTCCGTCGAGGACCAGCTGGCGCTCATCGAGCGACGCGGTCTTCAGATCGGAGACAAGACGACCGCGCTCAACGCCCTGGCGTCGATCGGGTACTACCGACTCTCCGGCTACTGGTATCCCTTTCGCGTTCCTGCAAGCGCAGAGGGTGAGGCGCGCCCGTCCGACTTCGTTGCAGGCTCGAGTCTGGCCGACGTCATCGCGAGCTATCGGTTCGATGAAGCGCTGCGAGCCGCGGTTCTCCTCGCGCTGTCACGGGTCGAGGTCGCTCTCCGATTTCGGATCGGGCACCTCCTGGGACGAACGGGACCGTTCACCCATACCGATCCGTCAGCGTTGAGCTCAGATTGGACTCGATCGAGGAACCGCAGTTGCAGCGGGCCGAACTGTACGAGCGTCTGCGATCACATTGAAAGTGACCACCAGTCGTGGCTTCGGAAGCAGGCTCGCGCCGAGGAGCTGTCGAACGAGACGTTCATGCCGCACTTCGAGGCTACCTACGGGAGACCGTTGCCGGTTTGGGCGGCAACGGAGGTCATGTCCTTCGGCACGCTCAACAGGCTGTTCGGCGGTATGAGCCAGCGGCACCGACAACAGATCGCAATCGACTTCGACCTGTACCTTCCCGACGGCAACGGGGACGCAGCTGCCCTGAGCAACTGGCTCGAGCACCTGCGACAGGTCCGCAACACCGCGGCGCACCATGCCCGGTTGTGGAACCGGAACCTGACCGCTCCCCTCGCCGTGCCTGAGGGCGCTCCTGAGCTGGCTCACCTCCGAGAGCAGGCAGACGAGATCAGCGGTACGACGCCGGTCTCGCGACCGTCGAGCCGTGTCTACGGCACACTCGTCGTCCTCGCGTACTTCCTCGTGCGCATCGACGGCTCGAACGAGACACGCGATGGGCTCCGTGACCTGATCGAGTCGTTCGCCCGTGACAGCGCCGAGAAGTTGCGTGGAATGGGGTTCCCGGAGGGGTGGGAAGCCGAACGAGTGTGGCAGCCCGACTACGCGAGAGACCGCGTCCTCCTCGAGCGGGCAGAAGCTCTGCGAGGGATCGACTTGCTGTACCCAGTCGATGCTGCAGCTCGGCTCTGGCACAAGGAGTCTCCATCGAAGCAGCGGAGCCGGCTCGGCTACTACCGGAAGCAGGGTGCCGTACTCGCAGTGCCGGGCGCGCAGGCGCACCGGTACCCCGCATTCCAGTTCAACGACGAGACTGGTGACCTCTTCCCCGTCGTCATCAACGCCAACCGCCGCCTGTTGCAGGGTGGCGACGGGACAGAGCAGCAGCGGTGGGATGCCCTGCAGTGGTGGAACGTGCAGCAGGCGGTGCTCGGCTCCGACTCCCCACGCCGTGCGCTGGAAGCCGGGTCGTTGACGAACGCGCTGCTCGACTCGTTGCTGCCCCCGCTGCCGGAAGACTGACCTCCTCGGCTGACGGATCAGCCGCCGACGGGCGTCGCGAGCACGAGCGGCTCGACCTCGGAGCCGAGCAACCGCCCGGCCGCCCGCAGTCCGGACAGCAGCGCGCCGTGCACGGTCGCCGGGTCGTCGCCCCACGTGGCCTCGCCGGCCAGCTGCACCCGGCCGGACGGCGCCCCGAGCAGGTCGTGGTCGTCCGGTGATGCCCCGACGTGCAGGTACGAGTACGAGCCGCGTGCGAACGGGTCGTCGGCCCACCGGGTGATCCGGAACGCCTCGGGTTCGGGGACCGACGGGCCGAACATCCGCCGCAGGCCGCCGATGCCCTCTTCCACGATCATCGCGTCCGGCAGGGTCTCGAGGCGCCGGGCCCCGGTCCCACCGACCAGGGCGGCCAGCACGGGCACTCCGGTCACGCGGGACATGTCGTACCAGGAGTGCCAATCGACACCGGCCGACCCCTGCTGGCGGATCACCCACGACTCGCCCCAGAACCGCTCCGGGAACCGCAGGAACACCTTGTCGTAGACGCCCATCCCGAGCCGGCGCATCGCACCGGTGACCGTCTCGGCGAGCGGCGGGTCGAACGTCACGTCGCCGGCCTGCAGCACCCCGAGCGGGACGGTCACGACGACGTCGTTCGCCGTCACCGACGAACCGTCGGCGAGTCCGACCACGACACCCGTCGCGGACTGCGTCACCGACCGCACGACCGCGGACAGCCGGACGTCGAGCCCCTCGGCCAGGGCGGTTGCGTACTGCGCGTAGCCGCCGGGGAACACCACCTCGTCGCCGGGGACGTGTTCCTCTTCGAGGCCGCGGGCGTCGAGGACGGTCACGGGTGCGCCGCAGAGGTCCTCGGAGCGGTGCGCCATGTACTCGCGGACCCGCGCGGCCCGGTCGCCCTGCCACTGCAGGGACCGCAGCACCGTGTCGACGGCGGCCGCGTACGTCGAGGGCGGTGGAGCGTGTGCGACGACGGTGTCCAGGGCGGCGTCGACGGTGTGCAGGTCCGCGACGAACGCCGAGGCCGAAGCCTCGGACAGCGGCGCGCCGGAGGGGCCGTGCCACGCGATCGGCCGGCCGTCGAACTGGAAGCTCCCGACGGTGAACTCGACGGTCTCGATGCCGAACCGGGGCGCCAGGGCCCAGAGCGGGTTGCCGTCGACGCCGTGGATCCACGAGGCGCCGAGGTCGACGGGCACGCCGAGCGCGGTGTCGGTCCAGGTGCGGCCGCCGATCCGGTCGCGGGCCTCGAGCACGACGACCCGCTGGCCGTCGAGTGCGAGCGCCCGGGCAGCGGCGAGCCCGGCGACCCCGGCTCCCACGACGACGACGTCGGCATCGAGTGCAGCCATCAGTGGCCTCCTGTCAGGGGTGCCATCAGCCGCGCCGCCAGGCTCGGCCGTCCGGTCAGGGCTTCTTCGCGGTCGGCCAGGTCGGTCGCCACGAGCCCGGCGTTCGCCCCGAGGAACCGGAGCGGCTCGGGCTCCCAGTCGGGCGAGCGGTGGTTCACCCACGGCAGCGCGGTGAGCGGCGACGCGACCCCGCGCACGAGGTCGGCGAGCGTCCGCCCGGCCAGGTTCGTCGTGGAGAGTCCGTCACCGACGTAGCCGCCGGCGGTGCCGACGTGCCCGTCCCAGGTGACGGACGCGCACCAGTCGCGCGGCACCCCGAGCGGGCCGCCCCACGTGTGGGTGACCGGGGCGTCGGTGACGGCGGGGAACAACTCCACCAGGGACTTCCGCAGGTGCTCGAAGACGCGTGGCACTCGGTCGTAGCCGGGGGTGATCGCGGACCCCCAGTGGTAGCGGGCTCCGCGTCCGCCGAACGCCAGTCGGTCGTCCGCCGTGCGCTGCCCGTACACGAGCAGGTGCCGGTAGTCGGAGAACGTCTGCCCGTGCTCCAGGCCGATGCGGTCCCACACCGCCGCGGGCAGCGGCGCCGTCGCGATCATGAGCGAGTAGAGCGGCAGGATCCGCCGCTTCGTCTGTTCGAGCTGTGCGCCGTACCCCTCGACCGCGATGACGACCGCGCCGGCCGTGACGGTCCCCCGCGACGTGACCACACGCCCGTGGTCCCACGACGAGGCGGGCGTGTGCTCCGCGATCCGGATGCCCCGGGCCTCCAGGGCGGCCGCCAGGCCACGCACCAGTGCTGCGGGCTGCACGCGCGCGCAGTCCGGGGTCCACGCGACCCCCGCCGATCCGGCGGCGTCGCCGGGCCGAGCCGGACGCCAGGTCATGGCGTCGCCCCACTCGGCCGACGAAGCGACCTCGTCGTGCGCCGCGCGTTCCTGCACGGCGGAGCGCGCGTAGAGGACGGTGCCGCCCTTCACGTAGTCGCAGTCGACCCCGGCCTCGGCCGCTGCGCGTCCGACCTCGTCGACGGTGTCGCGCATCGCTGCGCGCAGCGCGAGTGCGGCGTCGCGGCCGTGCTCGCGCGCGACGGACTCGGCGGATCGCGGGAACAGCGCCGAGCACCAGCCGCCGTTGCGACCGGAGGCGCCGAACCCGGCGATCTCGCGTTCCAGGACGACGATCTGGAGGCCCGGGTCGGCCTGGTGCAGGTACCAGGCGGTCCAGAGACCCGTCAGCCCACCGCCGACGATCGCGACGTCCGCGGTCGTGTCGCCGTCGAGCGGCGGCCGGGGCGCCAGGTCGTCGCGTCCGGTGGACGCGAGCTGGTCGAGCCAGAACGAGACGCCCCGGTAGCCGCTCACGGTCAGATCTTCGACGAGGCCTCGGACAGGACGCTCCGCAGGATCGAGGTGATCTCGCGGAACTCCGGCTGCCCGATGGTCAGCGGCGGGGCAAGCTGCACGACCGGGTCGCCACGGTCGTCGGCCCGGCAGTACAGGCCGGCGTCGAACAGCGCCTTCGACAGGAACCCGCGCAGCAGCCGCTCGGACTCGTCGTCGTCGAAGGTCGTCTTGGTGGCCTTGTCCTTGACGAGCTCGATGCCGTAGAAGTAGCCGTCACCGCGGACGTCCCCGACGATCGGCAGGTCCTTCAGCGTGTCGAGCTCGGCCTTGAACAGCGGGGCGTTCTGCCGCACGTTCGCGAGCAGGCCCTCTTCCTCGAAGATGTCGAGGTTCTCCATCGCGACGGCGGCCGACACCGGGTGCCCGCCGAACGTGTACCCGTGGTAGAAGGTCGTGTCGCCCTTGGAGAACGGCTCGAAGAGCTTGTCGCTGATGATCGTCGCGCCGATGGGGGAGTAGCCCGAGGTCATCGCCTTCGCGCACGTGATCATGTCCGGCACGAAGTCGTAGGTGTCGCAGGCGAACATGGTGCCGATCCGGCCGAAGGCGCAGATGACCTCGTCCGAGACGAGCAGCACGTCGTACTCGTCACAGATCTCGCGCACCCGCTGGAAGTACCCGGGCGGCGGGGTGAAGCAGCCGCCGGAGTTCTGCACCGGCTCGAGGAAGACCGCCGCGACGGTGTCGGGGCCCTCGAACTCGATCATCTCGCGGATGCGCTCGGCCGCCCAGAAGCCGAACTGCTCCTCGGTGCCACCCGGGAAGCCCATCTCCTCGGCGCGGTAGTAGTTCGTGTTCGGCACCCGGAAGCCACCGGGCGTCAGGGGCTCGAACATCTCCTTCATCGCCGGGATGCCGGTGATCGCCAGGGCGCCCTGCGGGGTGCCGTGGTAGGCCACCGCGCGCGAGATCACCTTGTGCTTCATCGGCTTGCCCTGGAGTTTCCAGTAGTACTTCGCGAGCTTGAAGGCGGTCTCCACCGCCTCGCCGCCGCCCGTCGAGTAGAAGACCTTGTTGAGGTCGCCGGGGGCGTGCTCGGCCAGGCGGTCGGCGAGCTCGATGGCCGCCGGGTGCGCGTAGGACCAGATCGGGAAGAAGCTCAGCGTCTCCGCCTGCTTCGCGGCCATCTCGGCCAGGCGCTTCCTGCCGTGGCCGGCGGCGACGACGAACAGGCCGGAGAGCCCGTCGATGTAGCCCTTGCCGTGGCTGTCGTAGACGTGGTGGCCCTCGCCGCGCACCATGATCGGCACGTCGGCACCGGCCTGGTTCGCACCGTGCCGGGCGAAGTGCATCCACAGGTGGTCCCGGGACTTCCGCTGCAGGTCGGCGTCGTCGACCGGGGCGAACGGGTCGTAGGAGTGGAGCCGCGTGGGCTGTCCGGTCGTCTGGTCTGAGATGGTCATCGCGTTCCCCAGTCGTAGAGCTGTTTGCGGAGTTGCAGGTAGACGAAGGTCTCGGTGCCGGCGACGCCCGGGATGGCCCGGATCGTGCCGTTGAGCAGTTCGATCAGGTCGTCGTCGTCCTCGCAGACGACCTCGACCATCAGGTCGAAGCTGCCGGCGGTCATGACGAGGTAGTCGACCGCCGGCAGCTGTTCGAGGGCATCGGCGACGGTTCGGGTGTCACCGCTGACCCGGATGCCGATCATCGCCTGCCGGTGGAAGCCGAGCTGCATCGGGTCGGTGACCGCGACGATCTGCATGACGCCGGTCTCGGTGAGCTTCTGGACGCGCTGCCGGACCGCCGCCTCGCTGAGACCGACGGCCTTGCCGATCTCGCCGTACGGACGGCGGCCGTCCGCCTGGAGTTGTTCGATGATCCGCTTCGAGGTGTCGTCGATCGGTCCCGGACGTCGTGGTGCTGCCGCCATGCCGGACAGCATGGCAGCGAGGCTCGGAGCGCGCAAGGGATTCCGTTGTGAACACCGTGTTTCGCGACGATTTCCGTTGTTACGGTTCTCCACAACCTCCGAATCCGTCTTCCGAACCGCCGGAATCCGTGTCAGGATCACCGCCATGCTGGACACGACGGAAACGGTGACCACGACGCACGAGGTGCGCAACTTCGTCGGTGGGTCGTTCGTCGAGTCGGGCGCGGACACCCGGTTCGACCTGGTCGACCCCACCACCGAGCAGGTCTACGGCACGTCCCCCGTGTCCACGGCCGCCGACGTCGACGCCGCGTTCACGAGCGCGAGCACCGCCTTCGCGACCTGGCGGCGCACGACCCCCGGCGAACGGCAGCTCGCGCTGTTCCGGATCGCGGACGCCATGGAGCAGCGGGCATCGGAGTTCGCCGACCTCGAGTCCCTCGACACCGGCAAGCCCCGGGCCACCCTGGTCGAGGACGAGATCCTGCTGTCCGTCGACCAGATCCGCTTCTTCGCCGGAGCCGCCCGCAACCTCGAGGGCCGCAGCGCCGGCGAGTACATGGCCGACCACACCTCGTTCGTCCGGCGCGAGCCCATCGGCGTCGTCGCCCAGGTCACCCCGTGGAACTACCCGCTCAACATGGCGGTGTGGAAGTTCGCCCCGGCGCTCGCCGCGGGGAACACCACCGTGCTCAAGCCGAGCGACACCACCCCGCTCTCCACCCTGCTGCTCGCCGAGGTCGCCGCCGAGTTCCTGCCGCCCGGCGTGCTCAACGTCGTCGTCGGCGACCGCACCACCGGCGCCGCGATGATCGACCACCCCACTCCACAGCTCGTGTCCATCACCGGGTCCGTCCGCGCCGGCACGGAGGTCGCCCGCGCCGCCGCCGGGGACCTGAAGCGCACCCACCTCGAGCTCGGCGGCAAGGCCCCGGTGATCGTGTTCGACGACGCCGACATCCCGTCCGCCGTCGCCGGCATCGTCGCCGCGGGGTTCTTCAACGCCGGGCAGGACTGCACCGCCGCCACCCGGGTGCTCGTGCAGGACGGCATCCACGACGAGTTCGTCGCGGCGCTCGCCGCCTCGGCACGTGCGACCGCGACCACCGGCGCCGACACCGCCACCCCGTACTTCGGTCCGGTCAACAACGCGAACCAGCTCGCCCAGGTCCGGTCCTTCGTCGACACCCTGCCCGACCACGCCACGATCGAGCTCGGCGGCGGGCGGCAGGGCGACGTCGGCTACTTCCACCAGGCCACGATCGTGTCCGGCCTGCGCCAGACCGACCGCATCGTGCAGCAGGAGGTCTTCGGCCCGGTGCAGACCGTGCAGCGCTTCACGACCGAGGACGACGCACTGCGCGCCGCGAACGACGTCGAGTACGGGCTCGCGAGCTCGGTGTGGACGACCGACCACTCGCGGGCGATGCGCTTCGCCCGTGACCTGGACTTCGGGTGCGTGTGGATCAACACCCACATCCCGATCGTCGCCGAGATGCCGCACGGCGGCTTCAAGCACTCCGGCTACGGCAAGGACCTGTCCCAGTACGGGTTCGACGACTACACCCGCATCAAGCACGTCATGTCCTACATCGGCTGACCCCGATCCTTCCGAAGCAGCAGGAGGCACCATGGCAATGACCGGCACGTTCGCCGAATCCGGAGCCGATCTCCGACTCGAGCAGATCACCAAGTCGTTCCCCGGGCACACCGCGGTCGACGCGCTGGACCTGACGGTGCCGGCCGGCTCGTTCTTCGCCCTGCTCGGCCCTTCTGGCTGCGGCAAGACCACGACGCTGCGACTGGTCGCCGGGCTCGAGGAGCCCACGAGCGGCACCATCACGATCGGCGGCGAGGACGTCACCGACACGAAGCCCTACCAGCGGCCCGTCAACACGGTGTTCCAGAACTACGCGCTGTTCCCGCACATGAGCGTGCTCGACAACGTCGCGTTCGGCCTGAAGCGGCGACGGATCCCGGACCCGATGACGAAGGCGCGCGAGGCCCTGCACCTGGTCGAGCTCGACGCCTCGGCCGACAAGCGCCCCGCTTCCCTGTCCGGCGGCATGCAGCAGCGCGTCGCCCTGGCCCGCGCGATCGTGAACCGGCCGGCACTCCTCCTGCTCGACGAGCCCCTCGGTGCGCTGGACCTGAAGCTCCGGCACCAGATGCAGCTCGAACTCAAGACGATCCAGGCCGAGGTCGGGCTCACCTTCCTGCACGTCACCCACGACCAGGAAGAAGCGATGACGATGGCCGACACGGTCGCCGTCATGAACGGCGGCCGGATCGAGCAGATGGGCAGCCCCCAGGACCTGTACGAGCTGCCCCGGACCGCGTTCGTCGCGAACTTCCTCGGCCAGTCGAACCTGCTCGAGGGCGAGGTCCGCGGCACGGACGGCCCGCTGCTCGTGGTCGCGACCCCGGCGGGCACCATCGCCGTCCCGGCCGACCGCGCCGTCCGGACCACGGGCAGCGTCGTCGTGGGGGTCCGCCCCGAGAAGCTCAAGATCCGCACCTCGGAGCCCACCCCCGAAGCCGGCCGCAACATCCTCGGCCCCGGCCGCGTGGTCGACGTCTCGTTCTCCGGGGTCAGCACCCAGTACCTGGTGGACGTCCCCGGTGCCGGCCGCGTCTCCGTCTTCGCGCAGAACTCGAAGGGCGGACCGCGGATCGCGACCGGCACCGAGGTCTGGCTCACGTGGGGCGTCGACCACGGTTTCGGCCTGGAGGCGCACCCCGCGTCCGACCAGACCGTCACCACCCACGCCGCCACGGGCCTCCAGTCCGCACCCGCCACGGCAGGATCGCTCGCGTGACCGGCGGGGGACCCGGCCCGGACCTGCTGCGCGGACTGACGTCCGCGCGCGTCAGCCGACGCGGCCTGCTGGCCGGCGGAGGAGCCGCCGCGCTCGCGGCGCTGCTCACCGGGTGCAGCATCAAGGGCTCAGCCGCCTCCGGCGCCGAGAACGCCGTCGACTGGACCGCGTTCTGGCAGGACGCCAAGGCGACGAAGCAGCTGAACTTCGCGAACTGGCCGCTCTACATCGACTCCGACCACGGCAAGTCCGAGTCGCTCGCGCTGTTCCAGAAGGCCACCGGCATCAGCGTCGACTACCAGGCGGTGATCCAGGACAACGCGACGTTCTACGCAACCGTCTCGCCGATCCTGCGGGCGCAGGGTGCCACCGGCTACGACCTGGTCGTGATGACCAACGGGTTCGAGCTGACCCAGATGATCAAGAACGGCTTCGTGTGCGAGCTCGACCACTCGCGGCTGCCGAACTTCGCGGCGAACGCGGGTGACTCGGTGAAGGACCCGACGTACGACCCCGGCAACAAGCACTCCGTCGTCTGGCAGACCGGCTTCACCGGGATCGCCTACAACCCGAAGTACATCGACCGCGAGATCACGTCGTTCCAGGACCTGCTCGACCCGGCGTTCGCGGGCCGCGTCGGGCTGATGAGCGACAACACCGAGCTCGGTTCCCTCGGGCTGCTCGCGAACGGCATCGCCCCGGAGACGTCCACCCCGGCGGACTGGCGGAAAGCGCAGGCGTGGTTGCGGAAACTGCGCCCGAGCGTGACCGGCTTCTACGACCAGAGCTACATCAACAAGCTCGAGAACGGCGACACCTGGATCACCCAGGCGTGGTCCGGCGACGTCTTCCAGGCGCAGCAGTCCGGGTTCGAGGACCTGAAGTTCGTCACGCCGGAGGAGGGCCAGATGATGTGGCACGACAACCTCATGATCCCCCGGCAGGCAGCGAACCCGGTGGCCGCCCTCGAGTGGATGGACTTCTACTACACGCCGAAGATCGCGGGCATCGTCGAGGACTGGGTCAACTACGTCTGCCCGGTCCCCAGCGCCGAGGCCTACGTCCGTGACGAGCTCGACGACGCGACGGTGGCGGACAGCCCGCTGGTGTTCCCGGACTCCGACGTGCTGGACCGGTCGCACGAGTTCCGGGTGTTCGAGAACTACGACGAGTACTCGGAGTGGAACGGCATCTTCAACGCGGTGGTGCAGTCGTGACCGCCGTCGGGGTCGCCGGCCCGGGGGCCGCACCGACACCGGGTGCTGGTCCGGCGCCGGTCCGTCGGGGACGCCGTCGCAGCACGCCCTTCCTGCTCGCGCTGGTCGGGACCGCGTACCTCTGCGTGTTCTTCGTCATCCCGCTCGTGTCGGGGCTCATCGTCTCGCTCATGTCGGGCAACCCCGACGACGGGTACACCTTCACGTGGAACTGGGGGATCTACGGCTCCCTGTTCATCGACCCGCAGGTGCCCTACCTGACGTTCCTGCTCCGGTCCCTCTGGTACGGCGCCGCCGCCACGGTCGTGACCATCATCGTCGGCTACCCGGTGGCGTACTTCATCGCGTTCCGGGTCTCGCCGCGGTGGAAGAACCCGCTGCTCATGCTCGTGTTCGTGAGCTTCCTGGTGTCGTTCATCATCCGCACCGACATGTGGGCGTTCGTGCTCGCGTCGCAGGGTCCGGTCGTCACCTTCCTGCAGGCGATCGGCCTGGCCGGCAAGGACTTCCACATCCTCGGTACCGGCGGCGCGGTGATCTTCGGCGACGCCTACAACGACCTGGCGTTCATGGTGCTGCCGATCTACGCCGCGCTCGAACGCATCGACCCGCGACTCGGCGAGGCCGCCAACGACCTGTACGCCGGCAAGTTCCGGGCGTTCTGGCACACCACGCTGCCGCTGTCCCGCTCGGGCATCTTCGCCGGCGTCCTGCTCGTGTTCATCGACAGCGTCGGCGACCCGGTGAACTCGGCGCTGCTCGGCGGCACGAACACGTACACGATCGGCCAGGCGATCCAGGACGCCTACTCCGGCAACCAGCAGTACAACGTCGCCGCGGCACTGTCGACCGTGCTCATGGTCGTGCTCGGCATCATCCTGTTCATCTACGCCCGCGTCTCCGGCACCGACGACCTCGAGGACCTCGTATGACCGCCGTCGCACCGACTCGTCCGTCCACCGCGACCGCCTCGTCGCCCGTCGTCCACCGCCACGGCGTGAACCGTCGCGGGCCCTGGCTCGCGATCGTCTACTGGGTCACCATCGCGATCACGCTCGTCCCGATCGTCTACATGATCGTGTACTCGTTCAACGACGCCCCGACGAACCGGCTGTCGTTCGCGTGGAACGGTTTCACGACGTACTGGTACGCGAACCTGGTCAACGTGTCCGGGCTCGGAGCCGCGTTCGTCACCTCGGTCGTCGTCGCGTTCCTGGCCGCGATCATCTCGGTCGCGATCGGGCTGCCGCTGGCCCTGGCGCTCGAGCGGTACCGGTTCCCCGGCCGCGGTGCTGTGAACGCCGTGGTGTTCGCGGACATCGCGGCGCCGTCCATCGTGGTCGGCTCGGCGTCGCTGTCGTTCTTCCTGTCCGTGGGGCTCGGCACCGGGTTCCTGACCGTGCTCATCACCCACGTGGCCTTCGACGTCGCGTACGTCGTGGTGGTGCTCCGCGCCCGGATCTCCGGCACGTCGCGGGTGCTCGAAGAGGCCGCGAGCGACCTCGGGGCGACGCCGCTCCAGGCCTTCCGGCTCGTGACGCTGCCGTTGCTCGCGCCGGGCATGCTCGCGGCCGGGCTGCTCGCGCTCGCGATGTCGATCGACGACTACGTCATCACCTCGTTCGTCGCCGGGCCCGCGGTGACGTTCCCCTTGTTCGTCTACGGCGCCGCGAAGGCCGGGATGCCGCCGCAGGTGCTGTGCTTCGGGACGCTCGTGTTCGCGGTGGGGCTGCTCGTGGCGCTGCTGAACGGTGCGCTGAACCGGCGCCTGGCCCGGACGCGCGGGTAGGCGCCGCACGCACGGTGCGAGGTGCGTGGCCTGGTGCGAGGTTCCGTACTCCGTGCGAGCCCGCGCGCCTCGCACCGAGCACGGAACCTCGCACGGGGTGACGAAGCGTGCACGGTGCGGACGGGAGGCGCGTGGCGGGCGGGCGTCGTGCTTCCCGACTGCGTGCGGTGCGTCCACAGCACGGTGCGGGGTGCGCGGGCTGGTGCGAGGTTGTGCGCATGGTGCGTGCTTGTAGCGGCGCACGGAGTGTGCAACCTCGCACGGGGTGACGAAGCGTGCACGGTGCGGGCGGGAGGCGCGTGGCGGGCTGGCGCCGTGCCTCCCGTCCGGCGGGTGGTGTGCGTCCACAGCACGGTGCGGCTTTCGCGGGCTGGTGCGGGGTTGCGCGCGTGGTGCGCGCTCGTTACCGGGCACGGTGCGTGGAACCTCGCACGGGGTGGCGAGGTGCGCACGGTGCGGGCGGGAGGCGCGTGGCGGGCTGGCGCCGTGCCTCCCGTCCGCACGTGCGGTGCGTCCACAGCACGGTGCGGCTTTCGCGGACCGGTGCGCGATCCGCGCGGGTCGCACGGTGCGAGGTGCGTGAGCTGGTGCGAGGTTGCGCGCGTGGTGCGCGCTTGTAACCGGGCACGGAGCGTGCAACCTCGCACGGGGCGGCGACGGGCGCACGGTGCGGCCGGGAGGCGCAGCGCTCGTGACGCTCGATTGACGGGCGTGTTACGGACGCGAGTCGGGCGGTGTGCCGCGGCGCACGCCACAGCGGCCGCGCGTAGGTTCCAGCCATGAGTGCAGAGCTGACGCTCGGCGCCGAGGAAGAGCTGCACCTCATCGACCTCGAGTCCGGCCGACTTTCCGCGAAGGCCCCGCGCCTTCTGCCCAAGCTGCCCGCCGACCGCTTCGGCGCGGAACTGCAGCGCACGACCATCGAGACGAACACCCCCGTGGTGCGCACCCTCGACGACCTGCGGCGGGTGATCGTCGACCTGCGCCGGGAGCTCAGCGCCGCGATCGCACCGGCCGGGGTCACCATCGCGTCGGTGGGCACCGCGCCGCGGTCCGAGTACGCCGACTTCGAACTGACCAGCGGCGGGCGCTACGGCCGGATGCAGGAGCAGTACCGGATGCTCGTCGACGAGCAGCTCATCTGCGGCCTGCAGGTGCACGTCGGGGTGAGCGATCGCGACCTGGCGGTGCAGATCGCCCAACGGGTCGCGCCGGTGCTGCCGGTGCTGCTGGCCCTGAGCGCGTCCAGTCCGTTCTGGAACGGGCAGGACACCGGGTACTCGTCGTTCCGCAGCATCATCTGGCAGCGGTGGCCGTCGGCCGGCAGCTTCGGGCGGGTGTCGAACGCGGCGGAGTACGACAAGGTGCTCGACGACCTGATCGCGTCGGGGGTGATCGCCGACAAGAAGATGGCGTACTTCGACGTGCGGCCGTCGTCGCACGCTCCGACACTCGAACTCCGGGTCTGCGACGCCACCCCGATCGTCGACGACGCGGTGCTCATCGCCGGGTTGTTCCGGGCAGCGGTGCGGAAGGCCGAGATCGCCGTCGAGTCCGGCGCCGAGTGGCACCCCCGCAGCGAACCCCTGCACCGTGCAGCGATGTGGCAGGCGGCGCGCACGGGGCTGAGCGGCGAACTGCTCGGCCTCGGGCAGCACCCGGACCGCCTGCCCGCCGAGGTCGCCGTCCGGCAACTGGTGTCCCGCCTGCGTCCGGAACTCGAGGAGCTCGGCGACTGGGGCACCGTCACGGACCTGCTCGAGGACACCCTGGCCCGCGGCAACTCCACCGATCGACAGCGCACCGCGTACGCCGAGCGCGGGGAGCTCGACGACGTCGTCGCCCTGGTGGTCGAGGACACCGCCGGCACGCCGTCCGGACGTGACGAGGACCCGGCGGTCGCGGTCCCCGGGTACCGCGTGCGCGCCGGCGACGAAGCGGTCGGCCCCGGCGCCCGCCCCCGTCCGGCGTTCCGCGACCTGGCGACGTACTTCACCGCCTGGGACGCCGACACGACGAACGAGCACTGCGCCGCACGCGACGCCTGGGCCCGCGAGCACGAGGTCGGCTTCGTCGTGGACGGCGGCGTGCAGGCGTTCGGGTGCGACCTGGTGCCGCGGACGATCAGCGCGTACGAGTGGTCGCAGCTGGAGCGTGGCCTCGGGCAGCGCGCACGGGCGATCGAGCTGTTCCTGCGCGACGTGTACGGCGAGCGGCGGATCGTGGCCGACGGGGTCATGGACGAGCACCAGTTCGTCGGTGCGAACGGCTGGGACCCCGACGCCTCGCGCCTGCCCGGTCACGCGGTGCGGGCACCCGTGCTCGGCTTCGACCTGGTGCGGAACGAGTTCGGCGGCTGGCGGGTGCTCGAGGACAACGTGCGCTCGCCCTCCGGGGTGGCGTACGGCATCGCCCTCCGCGAGCTCATGGACGCCGTCGTGCCCGACGCGCCCCGTCCGGCGCTGTTGCGGGACCCGCACGGCGTGACCGACCGGCTGCGCGAGACCCTGCGCACCAACGCGACCGCGGTGACCGGCAACCCGGACCCGGTGCTCGCACTCGTCAGCGACGGCCCCGCCGCCGGCGCGTGGTTCGAGCACCGCAGGCTGGCCGACGGAGCCGGGCTGCGCCTCCTGGCCGGGTCTGACTTGGACGTCCGTGACGGACGCGTGGTCGACGCGACGACCGGCGACGTGCTCGACGGGCTGTACCTGCGGATCGACCGCGACGTGCGGGCCCTGACCGCGGACCACGCGCCGGAGCTGGGCGCCCGCGTCCTCGACGTCGCCGAGGCCGGACACGTCCACCTGGCGAACGCCCCGGGCAACGCCCTGGTCGACGACAAGGCGATGTACGTCAACGTGCCGGACCTGATCTGGTACTACCTGGACGAGAAGCCGCTGCTCGAGTCGGTGCCGACGTACCGCACGAGCATCGAGGGCGAACGGCTGTCCGTGCTCGACCGGGTCGGCGAACTCGTGACGAAGCCGGTCGACGGCGAAGGCGGTCGCGGGGTCCTGATCGGGCCGAGCGCGAGCGCCCCGGAGGTCGCCGAACGACGACGCGAGATCGCTGCCGACCCGGCCGGTTGGGTCGGGCAGGAAGTGGTGCAGCTGTCGTCGCACCCGACCATCGGACCGGCGGGCCTCGACCCACGGCACGTCGACCTGCGCGCGTTCGTCTACCTGACCGGCACCGGAGTGGACGACGCGCACCTCGCCGACGTCGCCCTGACCCGGGTCGCACCCGAGGGCAGCATGGTCGTGAACTCGTCGCGCGGCGGCGGCGCCAAGGACACGTGGATCATCGGGACGACAGGGGAACGCTGATGTGTGGACTCGCGGGTGAGATCCGGTTCGACGGCACGGCCCCGGACGTCGGAGCAGTGGCGCGGATGACCGGGTGCATGGTGCACCGCGGCCCCGACGGTGACGGGCTGTGGGCACGCGGACCGGTCGCGCTCGGGCACCGACGGCTGTCGATCGTCGACCTGTCCACCGCCGGTGCGCAGCCGATGGTGCTGCCCCGGGCCGGACTGACGATCGCCTACAACGGCATGGTCTACAACTACGCGCAGCTGCGTGACGAGCTGCGCGGCAGGGGGCACGAGTTCTTCTCGACGTCGGACACCGAGGTCATCGCCGTCGCCTACGCCGAGTGGGGCACGGCCTTCGTCGAGCACCTGATCGGCATGTTCGCCATCGCGATCTGGGAGCACGCCAGCGGCCGACTCGTCCTCGCGCGGGACCGGCTCGGCATCAAGCCGTTGTACGTGGCACAGGTACCAGGCGGGCTGCGGTTCGCAAGCTCCCTGCCTGCGGTGCTGGCCGGTGGCGGCATCGACACGTCCATCGACCCCGTCGCCTTCGCGTCCTACATGAGCTTCCACTCGATCGTGCCGGCACCCCGCACGATCCTGTCCGGCGTCGGCAAGCTCCCGCCCGCCACCGTCCGGGTGATCGAGCGCGACGGTACGTCCCGCGACACCGTCTACTGGGAGCCGCGGTTCGAACGCGACCCCGCCAGGGCCGACTGGACCGACCAGGACTGGGAGCAGGCGTTCATCGGGTCGCTCCGCACCGCGGTCGAGCGCCGCATGGTGGCCGACGTCCCCGTCGGCGTGCTGCTGTCCGGCGGCATCGACTCGTCCTTGGTCGTCGGACTGCTCGCCGAGGCCGGGCAGCAGGACCTCGCCACGTTCAGCATCGGCTTCGAGGCCGCTGGCGGTGAGTCCGGCGACGAGTTCGAGTACTCGGACCAGGTCGCGAAGCACTTCGGCACCGACCACCACCGCATCCACATCCCGTCGACGCGCCTGCTCGACGGCATCGACGGTGCGGTCGCCGCCATGAGCGAGCCGATGGTCAGCCACGACTGCGTCGCGTTCTACCTGCTGTCGCAGGAGGTCTCGCAGCACGTCAAGGTCGTGCAGTCCGGCCAGGGTGCCGACGAGGTGCTCGCCGGCTACGACTGGTACCCGCCGCTGGCCGACGTCCCCCGCGACCAGGCGGCGGAGGCCTACCGTTCCGTGTTCATGGACCGCAGGTGGCCGGCGCTGCAGGGGCTGCTCGGGGAGCGCTGGAAGAGCGACGACGACACCCCGTCGGCGTTCGTGGACGCTGCGTTCGCGGTTCCGGGCGCGGAGACGAGCGTGGATGCTGCGCTCCGCAGCGACACGATGACGATGCTCGTCGACGACCCGGTCAAGCGCGTCGACAACATGACGATGGCGTGGGGCCTCGAGGCCCGCGTGCCGTTCCTGGACCACGAGTTCGTCGAGCTGGCCGGCGCGATCCCGCCCGCGCTCAAGCTGTCGGACGGCGGCAAGGGCGTGATGAAGCGGGCGTCGCGCGGCATCGTCCCCGACAGCGTCATCGACCGCAGCAAGGGGTCGTTCCCGGTGCCCGCGATCCGGCAGCTCGAGGGCCCGTACCTGGAGCGGGTGCGCGCGGCACTGCACGCGCCGGAAGCACGTGAGCGCGGCCTGTTCGACCCGGGTACGGTCGAGCGGATGCTCCAGGACCCGAACAGCACGCGGACCGAGATCGGCGCCAACGCGCTCTGGCAGCTCGGCCTGATCGAGATGTGGCTGCAGCAGCAGGGGGTGCGGTGAACGTGGGTTCGATCCGGACTGGAGGCTCGGCGAGCGTCGCGTCGTCGGTCGACGTCCGTCCCTCGGTCATCACCAGGGCCGCGGCCGACCTGGGTGAGCGGCTCGCCGCCGCCTGGGGGTCGTGGGGCCCCACCATGACCCGGAACGCCCGGCGCGTGGCGTTCGTGTCCGACCGGCACGGCACCCCCGAGGTGTTCGTGCAGGACGTCGTCGTCGACGGCGAACTGCCCGAACCGGTCCGGATCGCGCTGTCCGACGACCCCGTGATCCGGGTGTCGTGGTCGTCCGACGGGGAGTGGCTCGCCGTGGCGATCGCGACCGACGGCGGCGTGAAGCAGCAGGTCTGGGTGGTCCGGCCGGACGGCACCGACGCCGCGCAGATCGCCGGTTCGCGGTACCAGCACGCCGAACTCGGCCCGTGGAGCCGCAGCGGGCACCGGGTCGTCATCACGCTGCCCTCGACCGAGGCCGACCAGCCGGCCCGCTCGTACCTGGTCGACCCGGTGTCCGGCGACCGCGACGACCTGGCCGTCGGCGAACTCATCCACATCCTCGACCTGTCGGTGGAGGAACGCCTCGTCGTGCTCAGTGACGGGCAGCGCGGCCAGGAGTTCGTGGTCGTCGTCGACCGGCTGACCGACGAGAGCCACGCCCTGTTCGCCGACGACCCCGACGGGTCCGCGGAGATCGCGTTCCTGCGGCCCTCGCCCGCGAGCGAGACCAGCCCCCTCGTCGCCTACGTCGCCACCGAGGCCGGACTGCCCCGCCGCGGACTCGTCGCGCAGCCGGTCGGACCACACGGCTGGCGTGGCACACCCCGACGCATCATCGAGCGCGCCGACGCCGAACTCGAGTACCTCGACGCCGACGACGCCGGCCGCACGCTGCTGCTCGTCTGGAACGTCGACGGGCGCAGCGAACTCGACCTCATCAACACCCACGACGCCTCGCGCACCCCGGTGCCCGACCTGCCCGGGTACGTCGTCACCGACCCGGTGCTCAGCCGTGACGGCCGGAGCGTGCTGCTCGCCGTCGAGGGACCGACCCGACCGCGAGAACTCTGGCGGCTCGACACGAACGCGCTCACCTGGAGCCGGGTGACCGACGTCCCCGCGCTGCCGGACGTGCAGCTGGTCGAGCCGACGCTCGAGCGGTTCGCCGCGCGTGACGGACTGGAGCTGACCGGCTGGCTGTACCGGGCGGTGGAGCCGGCCACGTCATCGGCCGTCGGCGCTCGTGCTGCTGCTGCCGTGCCTCCCGGCCCGCGCGCAGCGCTCGTCCACCTGCACGGCGGACCGGAGTCGCAGGAACGACCCACGTTCTCGCCGCAGCACCAGGCGCTCGCCGCAGCGGGCTTGACCGTCCTCGCCCCGAACATCCGCGGATCGTCCGGGTACGGACACGAGTTCGTGCACGCCGACGACCTGGCCCTGCGCTGGAACGCGCTCGCCGACGTCGTCGACTGCGCACGGTTCCTGGTGTCGAACGGGTACGCCGACCGCTCCCGGGTGGCCGTCGAGGGCCGCTCCTACGGCGGGTACGCGACCCTCGCATCCCTGGCGTTCACCCCGGACGTGTTCGCGGCAGGTGTCGCCGTGTGCGGGATGAGCGACTTCACCACGTTCTACCGGGACACCGAACCGTGGATCGCCTCGGCGGCTGCGACGAAGTACGGGCACCCCGTCGACGACGAAGCGCTGCTCGCGGCCCTGTCGCCGATGCGTGCCATCGCCGACGTCACGGCGCCGTTGCTCGTCGTGCACGGTGAGCTCGACACGAACGTCCCCATCGGCGAGGCGCACCAGGTGGTCGCGGCGCTGCGGGAGCGGGCGCACGACGTCGAGTACCTCGAGCTCGCGGGTGAAGGGCACGAGTACCGACGGGCGTCGTCGCGGGCGTTGCTGGTGCGGCGGATGGTGGAGTTCGTGGCGGCGCGCTTGGGGTGAGGCGGCTCGCACGCGCCGTGAGCCCCTCGCACCGTGCGAGCCGCAGCACGGCGTCACCGGGTGCAACGATGCGTCGGCGGCGCTCGCCGCGTCGGAGAATGGTGGGATGACGACGACTGACCTGATCCGACCCGGAGAGGTCCTCGTGACCTCGGCAGCGGAGGTCGAGCAGGTCGTCCACCGTGCCACGAACCAGTACGCCTCCGGGGTCGTCGCGGACACCGCCGGGTGGGCGGACGGCGATCGTCGGCGGATCGAGGACCTCGGGTTCCGTGGTGGTGATGCCCGCGGCGAAGCGCTCCGGACCCTCGACCTGACGATCGCCGACGACGGCACCCCGACGCGGATGCTCGACGCACCCGCGATGGCCGCGCTGAACAGCCACCACGCACGGTTCGCCGAGCGGCGCGGCGACGTCGTCCGCTACCAGACCGACGTGTCGGTGTGGACGGGGATCCCCGAGCGACCCACCGCGCAGGACTGGGAGGACGTCCGGGCGCTGCTCGGGTCGGGCGGGATGCTGGGCGTCGGTGCGGCTGCCGTCCTGCCCGAGGGGTGGGAGCTCGTCGAGGGTGCCGGCGGCGTGCAGCTCACCGGTGAGGCGATCGAGGGTGCGCCGGACGACGAAGCCGTCGTGCTGACGCCCGACGACGTGCCGGAGATGACCGCCCTGGTGGAGCGGACGAAACCCGGGCCGTTCCTGCCGCGCACGATCGAGCTCGGCACGTACCTGGGCATCCGGCGGGACGGGCGGCTCGTCGCCATGGCGGGGGAGCGGTTGCACCCGCCGGGGTGGACCGAGATCAGCGCGGTGTGCACGGACGAGGCGTACCGGGGGCAGGGGTTCGGGCGCCGGTTGGTGCTCGCCGTCGCGCACGGGATCCGGGAGCGAGGCGAGACCCCGCTCATGCACGCGGCCGCCGGGAACACCGGGGCGATCGGGTTGTACCAGCACCTCGGGTTCCGGCTGCGGGATCGCGGGGCGCCGCGGTTCGTGCGGGTGCCGTGAGCTGGGCTCGTTCCTGACCGTCAGAAGGCGGCGAGGGCACCCCGGAGCATGTCGTGGCCCTGCGCCTCGAAGCCCTCGTCGCCGACGGCGTAGGCCCAGGTCGCGGTGCCGACGGCCTCGCGGAGTTGCAGCCAGCGCCAGGCGTCCGACTCGCGCGGATCGTCGCCGTAGCCGTCGAAGAACGCCGCTTCGAGGGCCGGATCGTCCTGCCAGTGCAGCACCGCGAGGCGGGTGAGGTCGAACGATGCCGGGCGCCAGCCGAAGCGGCCGAAGTCGATGACGCGGAGCCGTCCGTGGCAGTCGTCTTCGTCGTCGACGATCCAGTTGCGCGGGTGGAAGTCGCCGTGGGTCGGGACCAGGGGCTCGTCCGGGTGGCCGGTGGGGAGCATCTCGAGCGCCGCGCGGATCCGGGCGACGACGTCTGCCGAGATCCGGTGCGGGGCATCGAGCGCGCGGAGGGCCTTCGCCTGTTCGTGCAGCAGGAACGTCGGGTCGTGCCGGGTGCCGTGGTCGTGCAGACGCCGGAGGACCGCGCCAGCCTGCCGGTGGACGTCGGGGGCGTGCTCGTCCACGGTGCCGAGCGCGAGGTGACCAGGGACGCGCTCGAGGATGAGGACCCGGTGCTGTTCGTCCGCGGCCACGAGGGCACCGGCGTCCCCGGCAGCGCGCAGGGCGTCGGTCACGGTCCGGTGCGCCTCGAGTTCCCGGGGGAAGTGGGTGTTGTCCCGGCCGGACGCCTTCACGGTGTAGCTGTCGTCGCCGTCGACGACGCGCAGGACCCTCGTGTCGAGGAGGCCCCACGAGTCGTCCGCCACGAAGACCGCGTCGGGGAGCGTGCGGAGCACGAACGCGATCTGGTGGTCGTCGAGTCCGGTGTCGCCCCAGTGCATGGCGGCACGCTACCCGGTCCGCTCTGCGCACCGCGGCCGTTCTGGGGGCTTGTCGGCCCTCCCGCGCCCCCGGACACTGATGCAGCCGTCCGCCACCGTGGTTCGGGTGCGGTGTGATCAAGGAGGGCGTAGTGCGCACGTCGTCGAAGGCCGCAGCCGCGGTCGTACTCGGGCTCGCCCTGACGGCGGTCGTCGCCGCACCGGGAATCGCGGGAGCGCCAAGCTGCCAGAGGAGCAGCATCTCGATCCACGACCTGGCGTCCGGGTGTCGCGTCACCTCCGGCGTGGTCGCGCTCGAGGACGGCCGGACCTTCGCGATACCCGCAGCCGGCGTCACGCTCACCGCTGCCCCGGTCGCCGAAGGGGACACCGACCCCGGCGACGTTGTGATCGCGAACCGTGGTGCCGCGGGCGTCGCCGTGCAGGTCGACGAGGTGTGGGCCGGATCGCCCACCGCCGTCCGGCAGGAACGCGCAGCGAAGCAACGGCGAACACTCGGGGCGACGATCCGCGGGACTGCCTCGAACGGCGGCGCCACGACGTCCGCGAGCTGCGGGAGCAAGGCGTACGTGCTGACCGGCGCGCACTGGGAGTCGCCGATCCGGTGGCGGTACAACCCGACCGGGGCGAAGGTGTCGAAGGTCGCAGCGATCCAGCGCGGTGCCGAGGCATGGACCGGCACGATCACGGCGTGCGGTGAGAAAGTCCAGTCGACGGCGGCACAGGAGTACCTCGGCACCGCGAAGCAGCAGGCTGCGGTCACCGCCGATGGTGGCTGCGGGACCTCGAACCGGACGAGCGTCGTCGGGTGGGGCAAGCTGCCGTCGAAGACCCTGGCGCTGACGTGCATCTGGTCCTTCACGGGCGGGGACGCATTCGAGACCGACCAGCGGTACTCGACGAGCCACCGGTGGGGATCGACCAGCACCTGCTCGGGCAACCGGTTCGACCTGCGCGGCATCGCGACGCACGAGTGGGGGCACTCGTACGGGCTCGGGCACACAGCGCAGAAGTCGGGGCTCGTGATGAAGCCGTCGTCGACCGTGTGCGACACGGCGCAGCGGACGCTCGGGCTCGGGGATCTGCGGGGGATCGCGGCGCTGTACTGAGTGGTCCCTTCGTCTACGTAGACACGGGAAGGTTCCGGCCTTATCGGTGCGACGCTCGTCGTTTCGACCCCCACATGTGGGGGTGCGGTGGTGAGCGATGCTCCGTAACGTTCTGCGGAGTTGCACAGTGCAGCCATGGGGGCTGTGCGCTGGTGCGACGTGCTGAGGGGTTCTTTTCGCGTGTTCGCTGCGTCGTTGTCTGGTCGTGTTCGTGGAGTTCTGCTGGCGGTGGTGACGTTGGTCGCGCTGCTGGGTTCGTTGCTGGTGGTGGTGTCGCAGCCGGCACCGGCGCAGGCTGTGGTGACCGGTACGGGCGGGCAGTACGTGCCGATGCCCTCCAACGCCCGCGTGCTGGGCGGTGCGACCGAGAAGGGCGTGTTCCGCACGGTGAAGGTCGCCGGAGTAGCCGGACTGCCGTCGTCGGGTATCGGCGCGGTGACGATGATGGTCACGATTGCTGACCCGTCGGGGTCTGGGCAGTTGCAGATGCGCGCCGACGATGACGACACGACGACGCTGATGATGATCTACAACTCTGGTGTCGGCGGGAACACGTCGAACACGGGACTGCTCGCGGTCGCGGATGACGGCACGATCCAGGTGCGGACCGAGACGGCGCAGTCGAAGGTCGTCATCGACATCACCGGCTACTACACGTCGACCAAGAACGGCGTGTCTGCCGGTGGGTTCGTCGCGATGTCACCGTCCCGTGTCCTCGATTCCCGTGGCGGCATCGGTGCCGCGCAGGGGCAGATCCCAGCAGGTTCGCAGCGCACCATCCAGGCAACGGGCTCGAACGGCATTCCGGCGGGTGCGGCGGCGGTCGCGGTGAACATCATCGTGATCAACCGCGAGGCCAAGGCCGGTTACGTCCGTCCCACCCCGACCGGTGAGACTCGCAGCACGGGTGTCCTGAACTACAACTCAGTCGAGGGCCAGTCGACCGCGATGAACGCGCAGGTCGCGTTGAACGCCGATGGGAAGTTCAGCATCGACACCGCTGAGGGTGGCGGGAAGATCGACCTCGTCGTCGACATCCAGGGCTACTTCCTGAAGTCGAACCCGGGTGGCGGCTTCACCCCGCTGAACGGTCGACTCATCGACACCCGCAACGGTGGGAGCATCGCTTCGGGTGCATCGTTCACGGTGCAGGTCGGCGGTGTCCAGGGAGCTCCGACGGTCGAGGGCGGCTTGTCGGCTGCCGCGGTGACGTTCACCGCGGTGAACGACAGTGGTGCTGACTCGTACGCGAAGATGTGGGCCGATGGTGCGGCTGAGCCGGAGTCGTCCGCGATCAGCTCCGACCGGACGTCGAAGATGACGAACACCGTGGTCGCGCCGGTGGGTGCGAACGGGAAGATCCGCATCAAGAACATGGGCAAGGGGGCGATGGACTACCTCGTCGACCTGCAGGGTGCGTACAACTCGCTCCCTGGTGGCCCTGGCAACACGAACCGCACCGGTGAGCGGACGTCGGCGACGACGCTGCCGTTCCCGATCACGGACCAGACCAACGCCTCGGTCGATGTCGGGACCGGGAACCTGCTGGTCACCACGACAGCGATGAGCCTGCCGGGTGTGACGCAGAACACCACGATCGGCGCCGCGTACAACTCGCGCAGCACCACCGTCGGGGATGCAAACACGATGGACGCGAACCGGTGGCAGTACGCCCTCGCCGGCGCGGGGGATCTCACCGCTAACGCACAGGGCGTCATCTACACGGACGCTGTCGGTACGGCGTGGCAGTTCCGGCCGTCGGGGGCGCAGGGTGCGTTCATCAGCCCGGCCGGTCTGCAGCAGACCCTGACCCGCGTCGACAACTCCACGACGCACGAGTACACGCTGAAGGGGTGGACGTCGAACTCGACGACGCACTTCA
>NZ_CACSJV010000015.1:0-78488 GCF_902706105.1 Curtobacterium sp. 18060
GCATGAGCCCCCGCCGCCCCGACGACGCCGCGCCGTTCCGCCCGATCGACTGGACCGGTGAGACGCCCCCGGCGATCCCGGCCCGGTTCGTGCCGGACCACGTCGCGATCGTGATGGACGGCAACGGTCGGTGGGCCAACGGCCGCGGGCTGACGCGGATCGAGGGACACAAGGCGGGCGAGGCCTCGCTGCTCGACGTCGTCGCCGGCGGGATCCAGATCGGCGTCAAGCACATCTCGGCGTACGCGTTCTCCACCGAGAACTGGAAGCGTTCGCCGGAAGAGGTCCGGTTCCTGATGGGCTTCAACCGCGACGTGATCCGTCGTCGGCGCGACCAACTCAACGAGTGGGGCGTCAAGGTGCGGTGGGCCGGACGCCGTCCGCGGCTGTGGCGGAGCGTCATCGACGAGCTCGACCGTGCCGAGCAGATGACCGCGCGCAACGACGTGCTGACCCTGACGATGTGCGTCAACTACGGCGGCCGGAACGAGATCGTCGACGCCGTGCGGGGGATGGCCGAAGAGGTCGCCGCGGGACGCCTCAAGCCGAGCCAGGTCACCGAGAAGGCCCTGGCGAAGCGGCTCTACGTGCCCGAGATGCCCGACGTCGACCTGTTCCTGCGGAGTTCGGGGGAGCAGCGCACGAGCAACTTCCTGCTGTGGCAGTCGGCGTACGCCGAGATGGTGTTCCTGGACCGCCTGTGGCCGGACTTCCGGCGCACCGACCTGTGGGGCGCGATCGAGGAGTACGCACGCCGCGACCGTCGCTACGGCGGTGCGGTCGACGCCCCGACGGCGTAGCGGGACCATCAGCCGGGCAGCGGCCCGTCGAGCAGGTGTGCCGCCGACCGCACCGCGTCCAGGGCCGCACGGACGCTCGGGACGCGCTCGGCCCCTCGGGCGATGACGACCTCGACCCGGCGGGCCAGGTCGTCGTCCACGGGGTCGACCCGGACCTCGGCGGGGATGACCGTCGTCGCGAGCGCCAGCCGGGGGAGCAGCGCCACGCCGAGTCCGGCGGCGACGAGCCCCACCACCGCAGCCGCGTTGTCGGTCTCGAGCACGATGTCCGGGGTGAACCCGGCGGTCGCACACGAGGCGAGCAGGTGGCCGCGGCACCGCGGGCAGCCGCCGATCCAGCGGGCGTCGCGGTGCGACGCGAGGTCCACGACACCGGCGTCCGCGGTGCCCGAGCCTCCGACCGGCGTCACCAGGGCGAGCGGATCCCGCCCGAGTGCCCGCGTGACGAGCCCGGGGTCCGGGGCAGACCCGACCTCGTCGCCGACGTAGGTGAAGGTCAGGGCGACGTCGACCTCCCCGCTCCGCAGCAGGTCGAGCGCCTCGGGCGGTTCGACCTCGACGTACGAGGTCGTCACGCCCGGAGCCGTCGACGCCAGCCGGGCGAGCACGGCGGGCACGAGAGCCGAGGACGCGCTCGGGAACCCGGCGAGGCGCACGCGGCCGCGGGTCAGCCCCCCGACGGCGTCGAGGTCCTCGCGCGCGGCGGTCAGCGCGGCCTGCACGTGCAACGCGTGGTCCGCGAGCACCCGACCGGCGTCCGTCAGGGTGGCACCGCGCCCGCCGCGACCGTCCTGCCCGGACCGCAGCACCAGGGTGTGCCCGAGTCGCCGCTCGGCCCGGGCGAGCAACTGGCTGACCGCGGGTTGGCTCGACCCGAGTGCTGCGGCGGCGCGGGTGATCGACCCGCCGTCGGCCACAGCGCGGAGGATCCGGAGCAGCTGGGGATCGATGTCGTCCATCACGCGATGTTATCGGCTGCACAACAGAACAGGCCTGGTGTGATGGGGCACGAGCCGGGACGCTGTCCGCATGGACTCCTTCCCCGCCGGCCGTGGCTACCTCGCGGCGTGCACCGCCGGTCTGCCGACCCGGGCCACGATCGCCGCCCAGCGGGCCGACCTCGACGCGTGGTCCCGAGCCGAGACCTCGCCGGCCCACTACGGAGCGTTGGTCGAGGAGGGCCGCGCGCTGTTCGCCGCCCTCGTCGGGGTGCCGGTGTCCCATGTCGCGACCGGCTCGCAGACCTCGGTGATGGCTGCGGTCGTCGCCGATGCGTTGCCGGACGGTGCTGAGGTGGTCGTCCCCGACGGCGACTTCAGCTCGGTCGTCTTCCCGTTCCTCGCCCAGGCGCACCGAGGCGTCCGCGTCCGGCACGTGCCGCTCGACCGGCTCGCCGCGTCCGTCGGGCCCGACACCGCCCTCGTCGCGTGGTCCGCGGTGCAGTCCGCCACCGGCGCCGTCACGGATCCCCACCCGGTCGTCGCCGCGGCCCGGCGGGTCGGGGCCCTCACCCTCTGCGACCTCACGCAAGCAGCCGGCGTCCTGCCCGTCGACGCGGCACTGTTCGACGTGACGCTCACGCACGCCTACAAGTGGCTCTGCGCACCGCGCGGCGTCGCCTTCATGACACTCTCCGACACCGCCCTCGGTCGGCTCCGCCCGGTCCAGGCCGGCTGGTACGCCGGCGCGGACGTGTGGTCGTCCTGCTACGGCCCCGACATGCGCCTGGCCGACGACGCCCGTCGCTTCGACGTCTCGCCTGCCTGGCAGGCGTGGCCCGGTGCCGTGGCCGCGCTCGAACACGCGGTCGCGCTCGACCAGCAGGCGGTCTGGAGGCACGCCACCGGTCTCGCAGACCGGCTGTGCGACGCCCTCGGGTCGCCTCGGCAGGGCGACGGGCAGGCGATCGTGACGTTCGCGGACGCCGACGGGTCGGCCCTCCGGGCCCTCACCGCCGCCGGGCTCACCGCGTCGGGGCGTGCCGGGCGACTCCGGATCGCGTTCCACCTGTGGAACGACGAGTCCGACGTGACCGACGTGGCGGCCGCACTGCGCGGGGTGAGGGCGACCACGTCGGCGAGGTGAGCGCTGCGGGCGGACGCGGGGCGGGCCTCCCGGCCGACGATCGCCGGTAGTCTTGCCCGGACCGTTTCCGCACCGAGCACCCAGCTCGGCGACCTCTGGAGCACTCTTTGGCACAGCCCACCCGTCTCGACAGCGTCATCGCCCTGGCCAAGCGCCGCGGCTTCGTCTTCCAGTCGGGTGAGATCTACGGAGGCTCCCGCTCCGCGTGGGACTACGGGCCCCTCGGTGTGGAGCTCAAGGAGAACATCAAGCGTCAGTGGTGGCAGCGGTTCGTCCGCGGCCGTGGCGACATGGTCGGCCTCGACTCCGCCGTCATCCTGCCCCGCAAGGTGTGGGAGGCCTCCGGCCACGTCGCGACCTTCACCGACCCGCTCGTGGAGTGCCTGCACTGCCACCACCGGTTCCGCGAGGACCACCTGATCGAGGCGTTCGTCGCCAAGAAGGGCCGCGACCCCGAGGGCCGCATGGCCGAGATCGCCTGCCCGAACTGCGGCACCCGCGGCGAGTGGACCGAGCCCCGCGAGTTCTCCGGGATGCTCAAGACGTACCTCGGCCCGGTCGAGTCCGAAGAGGGCCTGAACTTCCTGCGCCCCGAGACCGCCCAGGGCATCTTCGTCGACTTCGCGCAGGTCGTGACGACCAGCCGGATGAAGCCCCCGTTCGGCATCGGCCAGGTCGGCAAGGCGTTCCGCAACGAGATCACGCCCGGCAACTTCATCTTCCGCACCCGCGAGTTCGAGCAGATGGAGATCGAGTACTTCGTGCCGCCGGCCGAGGCTGGGGAGCACTACGAGCAGTGGATCGCCGACTCGATCGCGTTCTACACCGAGCTCGGCATCGACCCGGAAAACCTCCGCCGCTTCGACGTGCCGGACGGCGAGCGGGCGCACTACTCCGACGCCACCGCCGACATCGAGTACCGCTTCGGGTTCACCGGATCCGAGTGGGGCGAGCTCATGGGCGTCGCGAACCGCACCGACTTCGACCTCAACAACCACATCGAGTCGTCCGGCCAGGACCTGCGCTTCTTCGACCAGGCGGCCAACGAGAAGTACGTGCCGTACGTCATCGAGCCGTCCTTCGGCCTGACCCGTGCGCTCATGGCGTTCCTGCTCGACTCGTACCACGAGGACGAGGCACCGAACGCGAAGGGCGGCGTCGACAAGCGCACCGTGCTGCGACTCGACCCGCGCCTGGCGCCCGTCAAGGCCGCGGTGCTGCCGCTGTCGCGCAACGAGCAGCTGTCGCCGGTCGCCCGCGGCCTGGCCGACGACCTGCGCAAGAACTGGAACGTGGACTTCGACGACGCCGGTGCGATCGGCCGTCGCTACCGTCGTCACGACGAGATCGGTACGCCGTTCTGCATCACGGTGGACTTCGACACGCTCGAGGACAAGGCCGTGACCGTGCGCGAGCGCGACACCATGGCGCAGGAGCGGGTCGCCCTCGACCAGCTGCAGGGCTACCTGGCGCAGCGCCTGCTCGGCGCGTAGGGGTCTCGCGGGCGTCGCGGCGTCGCGGCGCGGATGCGCTTCGCACAACCAAAGTCACCTCGAACCGCGCGATCCCGCGGCGCGAGGTGATTTTGGTTGTGCGGCGGGAATGTGCGCGCAGCGTCCGCGTTGGGATCAGCATGAACGACTCCGTGAAGGTCGATGTCTGGTCGGACATCGCCTGCCCCTGGTGCTACATCGGCAAGCGCAAGTTCGAGGCCGGCGTCGCCGCGTTCGGCGCCTCGGCGGACGGCCGCCCGGTCGAGGTCGAGTACCACTCCTTCGAGCTCAGCCCGGACACCCCCGTCGACTTCGAGGGCACCGAGGCCGAGTTCCTGTCGGAGCACAAGGGCATGCCCGTCGAGCAGGCGCAGCAGATGCTCGACCAGGTCACCGGCATCGCGGCCTCGGTCGGGCTGGACTACGACTTCGAGGCCATGCACCACACGAACACCGTGAAGGCGCACCAGGTCATCCACCTCGCCAAGCAGCACGGCAAGCAGCTCGACATGGTCGAGCGCCTGTTCACCGCCTACTTCGAGCGCGGCGAGCACGTCGGCGACGACGCGACGCTGGCCGACCTGGCCGCCGAGATCGGGCTCGACCGCGACGAGGTCCTCGCCACGCTCCGCGACGACTCTCAGCTCGCAGCCGTCCGCGCCGACCAGGCCCAGGCGCAGGCCTTCGGCATCAACGGCGTCCCCTTCTTCGTCATCGACGGCAAGTACGGCGTCTCGGGCGCGCAGGACCCGGCAGCGTTCGAGCAGGTGCTGACGCAGGTCGTCGCGCTGCGCGGGACGACTCCGGACGAGGTCGCCTCGGCGACCGAACGCGCTGCGGACGACGCGAGCGCCGACGTGGCGGCGACCCGATGACGGGCGCGACGGTCACCGTCGGGGGTGGGGCGGGCCTCCCGTCCGCCCCGTCGGTCCCGGATGCGATCTCCGGTCTGGAGGCGCGCCCCGGCCTGCTCACGCTGGTCACGCCCGGCGGTGCGCCGGTCTGCGACGGTGATTCGTGCCTGATCGACGCCGGATCGTTCGCCGGTGCCGAGGGCGACTGGACCGAGGTGCCGGACTGACGGTTTCGTCGGTCGCGCGCCGCGCGCTGCTGGTCCCGCGCCGCGCGCTGCTGGTCCCGCGCCCCCGTGCGGTCGTTGCGCCCCGACTCTGCGGGGCGCAACGGCTGTGCGGGGGCGCGATCCGTCGGTCGCCGGACCGCTCAGTCGCGCTGCGGTTCCTCGTCGGTGATGTCGGCGACCGTCGCGCCGTACGCGGCGACGAGGTCGTCGGCGTCGACGAAGGCACTCGCGCCGTGGCGGCCCGCGCCGAGGGCGACCCGTCGACCGACGATGCGGTCGTCGGCGTAGACGGGCAGGTCGCCGGTCGCGCCGATGGGCGTGATGGTGCCGCGCTCGTAGCCCGACGCCTGGAGCGCGGTCGCCGCGTCGGGCATCGAGAGCTTGTTCACGCCGACGACGGTGCGGAGCTTCTTCCACGCGATGCTCCGGCCGCCCGGAACGAGCGCGAGCAGGAAGCCGCCGTCGTGCCGCTTGACGACCAGCGTCTTCACGATGTCGCCGGGGTCGATGCCGAGCAGTTCGGCGGCCTGCTGCAGGGAGTCCGCGGCGGGGCGTTCGACGACCTCGACTGTCAGACCGCGGGCTGCTGCGTCGGTGTCGAAGCGGGTGCTGGCGTCGATCGTCATGTGGAGAACGCTACCGGCGAGCACCGACGTGGGAAGATGGGACAGGTATGACGATCACACAAGCCCCAGCACGGCCTCTGCGCATCGGCCCGATCGAGGTCGACGTGCCGGTCGTGCTCGCGCCCATGGCGGGCATCACGAACATGGCGTACCGCCGGCTCTGCCGCGAGTACGGCGCCGGTCTCTACGTCTGCGAGATGATCACCTCGCGCGCACTGGTCGAACGCACTCCCGTGTCGATGCAGCTCATCCAGCACCACGAGTCCGAGACCCCGCGGTCGATCCAGCTGTACGGCGTCGAGCCGAACACCGTGGCCGAGGCCGCGTCGATCCTGGTGGGCGAGGACCGTGCCGACCACATCGACCTGAACTTCGGCTGCCCGGTGCCCAAGGTCACCCGCAAGGGCGGCGGCGCGGCCCTGCCCTGGAAGCTCGAGCTGTTCCGCGAACTCGTCACGAAGACCGTCCGCGCCGCAGGGAACGTGCCGGTCACCGTGAAGATGCGCAAGGGCATCGACGAAGACCACCTGACCTACCTCGACGCCGCCCGCATCGCGCGGGACGCCGGCGTCGCCGCGGTGTCGCTGCACGCCCGCACGGCGAACGAGCACTACTCCGGTCACGCCGACTGGTCGGCGATCGCGACGCTGAAGGAGACCGTCACCGACATCCCGATCCTCGGCAACGGGGACATCTGGTCGGCTGCCGACGCCCTGCGCATGGTCGACGAGACCGGCGTCGACGGCGTCGTCGTCGGACGCGGGTGCCTCGGGCGTCCGTGGCTGTTCGGCGACCTGGCCGCGGCGTTCCGCGGCGAAGGGCTGCGGTACATGCCGACCCTGGGCGAGGTCGCCGACGGGTTCCGTCGGCACGCCGAACTGCTCGTCGAGTTCTTCGGGTCCGAAGACCACGGTTGTCGCGACGCCCGCAAGCACGTGGCCTGGTACTTCAAGGGGTACCCGATCGGCAGCGACGTGCGGTCCGGTCTCGCGCTGTCGTCGAGCCTGCAGGAGATCGACGACCTGCTCGGGCAGCTCGACCGCGACGCACCGTACCCCGGCGAGGGCGCCGAGGGTCCCCGTGGTCGCTCCGGCAACCCGAAGCGCACCGCCCTGCCCGACCGCTGGCTCGAGTCCCGCGACGTCGACAGCGAGTTCCGCAAGGTCCTCGCCGCCGCCGAGCTGCACCACAGCGGCGGATGAGCGCCACCGCCTCGTACGGCCCGGCCGACGCCGAGCGCTGGCTCCCGGAAGAGCACGGCAACCGCCGATCGGACTTCGCCCGTGACCGCGCACGGCTGCTGCACTCCAGCGCGCTCCGTCGCCTCGCCGCCAAGACCCAGGTGCTCAGCCCGACGACCGGGCTCGACTTCGCCCGCAACCGCCTGACCCACTCGCTCGAGGTGGCGCAGGTCGGTCGCGAGCTCGCGGACTCGTTGGGCCTCGACCCCGACGTGGTGGACACCGCGTGCCTGGCGCACGACATCGGCCACCCGCCCTTCGGCCACAACGGTGAGACCGCCGTCAACGCCTGGGCCGCCGGCATCGGCGGGTTCGAGGGCAACGCGCAGACGCTGCGGCTGCTCACCCGACTCGAGCCGAAGGTGTACGGGCTGCGGCCGGGGTCGGGCGCCGCTGTCGCTGCCGGCGCTGGCGCGGGGGCTGGTGCTGGCGCTGGCGTCGAGCGTCCCTTCGGGCTCAACCTGACGCGCGCGTCACTCGACGCCAGCTGCAAGTACCCGTGGCCCGCGGCGCAGGGCGTCTCCGAGTCGTCATCGGGTCGGACCAAGTTCGGCTTCTACGACGACGACCACGACGCCTTCGAGTGGCTCCGCGCCGGGGCGCCCCGTCGGCAGCGGTGCATCGAGGCGCAGGTCATGGACCTGTCCGACGACATCGCGTACTCGGTGCACGACTTCGAGGACGCCGTCGTCGCCGGGTTCATCGACGTCGCGGCGCTCGGCGACCGGGTCGGCGAGAACGACATCGTCACCGCGATGCACGCGTGGGTGGGCGACGACCTGAGTCGTGAGGAACTGCTCGAGGCGTTCGACCGCCTCCGGGCCCTGCCGCTCTGGATGACCTCGTACGACGGGTCCCGGCGTGACGCAGCGCACCTGAAGAACCTGACCTCGCAGCTGATCGGCCGCTTCGCGCGGACGGCAACGGCCGCGACCCGCGAGTCCTACGCCTCCGGGTCCCTGGTCCGGTTCGCGGCGTCGGTGGTGACGCCGCCGGAGATCATCGGCGAGATCGCGGTCCTCAAGGGCATCGTGGCGGCGTTCGTGATGACGCAGGGCGGCCGGCAGCCCGTGTACGAAGACCAGCGCCGGATCCTGACCGAGCTGCTCGACGCCCTCGCGGCGTCGGGTGCATCGGACCTCGAGCCCGGCTTCGCCGCCGACTGGCGTGCGGCGTCCGACGACGACGGCCGACTCCGCGCCGTGGTCGACCAGGTCGCGAGCCTGACGGACCAAGGGGCGATCGCCTGGCACCGGCGGTTGGTCGTCGGCGAGCGGGAAGCGGTCCACATCCCGGTGTGAGCGGGGTGCTCCGTCGGCCTCGGTGGCTCGCCCACGTCTCGGGGCCGCGGTCGGCTCGGTGGCTCGTCCACATCTCGGGGCCGCGGTCGGCCGAGGTCGGTCCCACGAACTAGGATCAGAGGGTGGCTGGCAGGATCGCGCGGAACGACATCGACGAGGTCCGCTCGCGTGTCAACATCGCCGACGTCGTCGGCGACTACGTCACGCTGAAGAACGCGGGCGTCGGGTCGATGAAGGGGCTCTGCCCCTTCCACGACGAACGTTCCCCGTCGTTCCACGTCCGACCCCAGGTCGGCCGGTACCACTGCTTCGGGTGTGGCGAGGACGGCGACGTCTTCAGCTTCATCATGGCGCAGGACCACACCACCTTCGCCGAGGCCGTCGAGCGCATGGCCGCGAAGATCGGCTTCACCCTGCACTACGAAGAGGGCGACGGGCCGCGCACCGACTACAACACCCGGGCCCGGCTGATCGCGGCCAACGAAGCCGCGCTCGAGTTCTACACGGCGCAGCTCACCACCGCCGCGGCCGACCCCGCACGGCGGTTCCTGGGGGAGCGCGGGTTCGATCCCTCGGCGGCGCAGCACTTCGGTGTCGGCTTCGCCCCGAAGTCGTTCGACATGCTCAAGGACCACCTGCGCGGTCGGGGCTTCACGCTCGAGGAACTCACCTCGGCCGGGCTCGTCAGCCAGGGCGACCGGTCGCCGTACGATCGGTTCCGTGGTCGCCTGATGTGGCCGATCCGCGACGTCACCGGAGCGACGATCGGGTTCGGCGCCCGTCGCCTGCTCGACGACGACAAGGGCCCGAAGTACCTCAACACGCCCGAGACCCCGATCTACCACAAGAGCCAGGTGCTCTACGGGCTCGACCTGGCCCGCCGCGACATCTCGAAGCAGAAGCAGGTCGTGATCGTCGAGGGCTACACCGACGTCATGGCCTGCCACGTCGCCGGCATCACCACCGCGGTCGCCACGTGCGGCACCTCGTTCGGCGTCGACCACATCAAGGTGCTCCGACCGATGCTCGGCGACCTGGCCGGCGCCGACCCGAACGCCAACGGCGAGGTGGTCTTCACCTTCGACCCGGACGAGGCCGGGCAGCGTGCCGCCTCCCGCGCCTTCGCCGAGGAACAGCGGTTCGCGGCGCAGACGTTCGTCGCCGTGGCGCCCGGTGGCCTCGACCCGTGCGACCTCCGGCTCGCCCGCGGCGACGACGCCATCCGCCGCCTGATCACGAACAAGCGCCCGATGTTCGAGTTCATGATCCGCCGCACGTTGGAGGGCCACGACCTCGAGACGGTCGAGGGCCGCGTCAGTGCCCTCCGCGCCGCCGCGCCCGTGCTCGCCGGCATCCGCGACCGCTCGCTCACGCAGGGCTACGTCCGCGAGCTCGCCGGCTGGCTCGGCATGGACATGCCCGAGGTCCGTCGATCGGTCGAGACCGCGCGTCGGCGTGCGGGGTCGACGGACGATCGGTCAGGAGGCCCGGGGCGCGACGGTCGCGCCGGTCACGCCACCGACGGGGCCGGTGTGGTCGAGGAGCCCGTCGCCGGGATCCGCTCGCTGCCGAACGACCCGATCAGCCGCATGGAGCGCGACGCCGTCATGGCGATGGTGCAGCAGCCGACCTCGGTCGGAGCGCCGCTGCTCGGGCTCGCCGCATCGGCCACGTTCTCGGCGCCGATGCTCGCCGTCGTGCGGGACGCCGTGGTCGCCAACGTCGACGTCATCGGGGCGGGGGACTGGCTCGACCGGTTGCTCGCCGACGTGCCGGCCCCCTTGCGCACCCTGACGCACGAGCTGGCCCTCGCGCCGATCCCCGCGCGCAACGCCGAGGACCTCGCCGCGTACTGCCGGAGCATCGTCGTCGCCCTGGTCGAGCGGGACCTGCTCGCCCGCAAGGCCTCGTTGCTCGGACAACTGCAGCGTGCGGACCCGCACGAGCAGGCCGAGCGGCGCGCCGAGATCCAGCGGCAGCTCGTGGACATCGACGCGCAGCGCATGCGGCTCCGCGCCGACGCCGAGGCGTCCTAGCCCCGCCCTCTCGCCGCCCGAGTGTCGGGGCGCCTGCCGCGCGGCCGTGTCGGGCGTCGAGTGGTCGCAAGGCGTCGGCTGGCCGGGGTCCGGCCGACGGGACGTGACCGCTCGGGGTGGGACGGGCGGTGTGTCGTGACCGGTCGGCGGGGGCGACCACCCAGGTTGCAGCGCGCAACTTTCGTGTGCGGCGCGCCGGGCCGATGCGCACGGATGATGCATCACGCGACGGGTGCTTGCATTACAGCGGTGTAAACAAATCGCTCCCGGTTCGATCTGTTCCGTGACAGGGTGATACCAATGAGCGTTCCTGGCCGGGCACACAGACGTACCACCCGCCGGTCCGGACACTTGCACCCAACTTCAAGAGAGGCATCGAACATGGCATCCGTGTTCAAGAAGCACACAGCCACGTGGGGCAGGCGCGGCATCGCGCTCGGCGCCGGAGCAGCAGCGACGGCGCTGGTGCTGACCGGCTGCGCGAGCAGCAGCGTGAGCGACACCGAGCTGAACGGCCTGAGCATCGGGACGACGGACAAGATCACGTCCCTCGACCCGGCCGGTTCCTACGACAACGGCTCGTTCGCCGTGCAGAACCAGGTCTTCCCGTTCCTGATGAACACGCCAGTGGGCAGCCCGGACGTCGAGCCGGACATCGCCACGAAGGCGGAGTTCACGAACCCGACCACGTACGAGGTCACCCTCAAAGACGGCCTCGAGTTCGCGAACGGCAACAAGCTCACCTCGAGCGACGTGAAGTTCTCGTTCGACCGTGAACTCAAGATCAACAACGAGAACGGCCCGCAGTCGCTGCTCGCCAACCTCAAGAGCATCGACACCCCGGACGACACGACCGTGGTGTTCAACCTCGACCACGCCGACCAGACCTGGCCGCAGGTGCTCTCGAGCCCCGCCGGCCCGATCGTCGACGAGGACGTCTTCAGCGCGACGAAGCTCACCAGCGCCGACGACATCGTCAAGGGCAAGGCGTTCGCCGGGCAGTACCAGATCAGCTCCTACAAGGAGAACCAGCTGATCCAGTACAAGACGAACCCGAAGTACGACGGCCTGCTGGGCAAGGCGAAGACCTCCGAGGTGACGGCCAACTACTACACCAAGGAGACCGACCTCAAGCTCGCCGTGCAGCAGGGCGACGTCGACGTGGCGTACCGCTCCCTGACGCCGACCGACATCTCGGACCTGCGCAAGGACGACAAGCTCAAGGTCACCGACGGCCCCGGCGGCGAGATCCGCTACGTGGTCTTCAACTTCAAGACGCAGCCGTTCGGTACCGGTCAGGACGACGCCGACGAGGCGAAGGCCCTCGCCGTGCGCCAGGCCGCCGCTGACGTGGTCGACCGCGCCGCCCTGGCGAAGGAGGTCTACAACGACACCTTCACGCCGCTGTACTCGATGGTGCCGGACGGCCTCACCGGTGCGGTCCAGCCGTTCAAGGACATGTACGGCGACGGCGACGGTGGCCCCGACGTCGACAAGGCGAAGAAGACCCTCGCCGACGCCGGTGTCTCCGGCAAGGTGCAGCTCGACATCCAGTACGCGCCCGACCACTACGGTTCGGCGTCGGACGACGAGTACGCGCTGCTGAAGACGCAGCTCGAGGACTCGGGCCTGTTCACCGTCAACATCCAGTCGACGGTCTACACGACCTACGCCCAGGAGCGCACCAAGGACGCGTACCCGGAGTACCAGCTCGGTTGGTTCCCGGACTTCTCCGACGCCGACAACTACCTGTCGCCGTTCTTCACCAAGGAGAACTTCGTCCAGAACCACTACGACGACTCGGTCATCCAGGACCTCATCGCGAAGGAGCAGGCGGAGTCCGACCCGGACAAGCGTGCCGACCTGATCGAGCAGGCCCAGGAGCGCGAGGCATCGCAGATCTCGACGCTGCCCCTGCTGCAGGGCAAGTCCGTCGCCGTCGCCGGCAAGGACGTCAAGGGTCTGACCCTCGACGCCTCGTTCAAGTTCCGGTACGCCACCCTCAGCAAGTAGCACCACGCCCCTCGCGCAGGCCGCGGGCGTTCCCACGAGGAACGCCCGCGTGCCTGCGCACCGGCATGAAAGGCACCCCTCCCCGTGACCCTGAGCACCCCCGAGGCGACCCAGGACGTGAACGGCACCGATCCGACCAAGCCACAGGCACAACGTCGTGCCAAGAGCAGTGGCGGCGGACTCGGCCGGTACGTCCTCGTCAGGTTCCTCCTCATCATCCCGACCGTCTTCATCCTGGTGACGCTCGTGTTCTTCCTGATGCGCGTCATCGGGAACCCGATCACCGCGTCGGTCGGCGGCCGACTCACCCCGACGCAGCTGCAGGAACGCCTGCACGCCGCCGGGTACGACCGTCCCGTGCTCGTGCAGTACTTCGAGTACCTCGGCGGCATCCTGCGCGGTGACTTCGGCAACGCGTCGACCGACAACCGGCCGATCACCGAGATCATCCTGCAGTACGGCGGCGCGACCGCCGAGCTCGTGTTCTACGCCCTCGTCGTCGCGCTCGTGCTCGGCATCCCGCTCGGCATGCTGGCCGCGTACACGCGCGACAAGTGGCCCGACGTGCTGCTCCGTGCCCTCGCGATCCTGACGTACGCGACCCCGGTGTTCTTCGGCGGTCTGCTGCTCAAGCTCGTCTTCTCGGTGTGGCTCGGCTGGCTGCCGCTCGGCGACCGCGCGTCGACCAGGGTGGAGCTCATCCTCGACGGCATCCCCGGCGCGAGCGGCATCTACATCATCGACGCGCTCCGGACCGGCAACGCGGCGGTCATCGGCGACGTGCTGCATCACGCCGTCCTGCCCGCACTGACCCTCGGACTGCTGACCGCCGGCATCTTCCTGCGCCTGGTGCGCGCGAACATGATCGGGTCGCTCGGCTCCGAGTACGTCGACGCGGCCCGCTCCCGCGGTGTCCGCGAGTCGCGGCTCGTCCGGACGCACGCGTTCCGCCCCGCCCTCGTGCCGATCATCACCGTGATGGGCCTGCAGATCGCGATGCTGCTGGGCGGTTCGGTCCTGACCGAGACCACCTTCGGGTGGCGCGGCCTGGGCTTCGAGCTCAACCAGTACCTGTCGGCCCGTGACTTCGTCGCGGTCCAGGGCATCGTCGCGATGCTGGCGGTGATCGTCGCGGTGACCAACTTCATCGTCGACGTCGTCGCCGCCCTGATCGACCCGAGAGTGAGGTTCTGACGATGGCCGACACCACCCTCGTCGACCGCCACGAGCCGCTCTGGAAGCGGCTGCCCGTGGTGGTCCAGCTCCGCAAGAGCACCGGCTGGCAGCGCGCCATGCTCATCGTCGGCGTGGTCATCTGCGCCCTGTACCTGCTCGTCGCGGTCTTCGCGCCGCTGCTGGCCCCGTACGGCTTCGGCCAGCTGCAGGGCGCGGACGGCGAGAGCTTCCCGCGCACGGGCGCACCGAGCGCCGAGCACATCTGGGGCACCACCGTCGGCGGGTTCGACGTGTTCAGCCGGGTGGTCTACGGCGCCCGGACCGCGGTCCTCGTCGTGATCGTCGCGGTCGTCGTGTCGATCGTCGTCGGCGTGCTGCTCGGGCTGGTCTCCGGCTACCTGGGCGGTTGGCTCGACCGGGTCCTCGTCGTGGTCGCCGACGCGATCTACGCGTTCCCCTCGCTGCTGCTCGCGATCGTCGTGTCGATCGTGATCTCCGGCGGCAACTCGAGCTACTCGGGCGGCATCATCGCGGCGGCGATCTCGATCACCGTCGTCTACGTGCCGCAGTACTTCCGGGTGGTCCGTGCCGAGGCCGTGCGTCTGAAGAACGACGCGTTCGTCGAGTCGGCGCGCGTGATGGGCACGAACCCGTGGCGCATCATGACCCGCCACGTGCTGCGCAACTCGACCAGGTCCCTGCCGCTCATCCTGACGCTCAACGCCAGCGACGCGATCCTGACCCTGGCCGGCCTCGGCTTCCTCGGGTTCGGCATCGGTCCGACGTCCGGCGCCGAGTGGGGCTACGACCTCAGCCGTGCGCTGTCCGACGTCGCGAGCGGCGTCTGGTGGACCGGTGTCTACCCGGGTGTCGCGATCGTGGTGCTGGTGCTCGGTGTGACGTTCATCGGCGAGAGCCTCAACGACATCTCCGACCCCCGTCTGCGTGCGCGCCGACGGCTGAAGCAGCTGGTGTCCACGCGCGACGCGCGCAACACGGCCACCGCGGAAGGATCGGGCGCATGACGACCGACACCGAGAACGCACCCGTGGTCGTCGTCGACGATCTCACGGTCACCTTCGCCACCGACGGCGGCGCCGTCGACGCGGTCAAGGGCGTCAGCCTCGACGTCCGCCCTGGCGAGGTCCTCGCCCTGGTGGGCGAGTCCGGCTCCGGCAAGTCCGTCACGGCTCGCGCCATGCTCCGGCTCATGCCCGAGACGGCGACGCTCGGCGGCGCGGTGCTGCTCGACGGCACCGACGTCGTCACCGTCGGCGCGCAGAAGCTCCGCAGCCTGCGGGGGACCGCCGGTGCGATGGTCTTCCAGGAGCCGTCGACCGCCCTCAACCCGGTCTTCACGGTCGGGTGGCAGATCGCCGAGGGGCTCCGCGCCCACGGCGGCATGTCCAAGAAGGAGGCGCGGGCGAAGGCCATCGACTACCTCGGCCGCGTCGGCATCCCCGACCCCGAGACCCGCGTCGACCACTACCCGCACCAGTTCTCCGGCGGCCAGAAGCAGCGTGTCGTCATCGCGAGTGCCCTGGCCCTCGAGCCGTCGGTGATCATCGCCGACGAGCCGACCACGGCGCTCGACGTCACGGTGCAGGCCGAGATCCTCGACCTGCTCCGCCGCTGCCGCGACGAGTTCGGCACGGCGATCGTGATCATCACGCACAACATGGGCGTGGTGGCCGACCTGGCCGACCGCGTCGCCGTGATGTACCAGGGCGAGATCGTCGAAGAGGCCTCGGCGACGGACCTGTTCGCGCGTCCGCAGGCCGACTACACGAAGCGGCTGCTCGCCGCCGTGCCCCGGCTCGAGGCGTCGACGGGCACCGCCCGCCGTGCCGCGATCACCGAGGACGTCACCCCGCTGGTCGAGGCGAAGGGGCTCGAGATCGAGTACCCCGGCCGCCTCGGTTCGCCCGCGTTCCGCGCCGTGAAGGGCGTCGACCTGGCGATCCGTCCCGGCGAGGTCCTCGGCTTGGTGGGGGAGTCCGGCTCCGGCAAGACCACGATCGGTCGCGCCATGGCCGGGCTGACGAAGGTCACCGGCGGCTCGCTGAAGGTCCTCGGCGCCGAGATGCTCGGCTACCGGGAGCGCGACTTCAAGCACCTGCGCAAGGACATCGGGTTCGTGTTCCAGGACCCGGCGACGTCGTTCAACCCGCTGCTCACGATCGCCGAGTGCGTCGCCGAGCCGCTGGTCGTCCACAAGGAGGTGTCGAGCCCGCGTGCGGCCCGTAAGCGCGTCGACGAACTCCTCGAGGCGGTCCAGCTGCCGAAGGCGTACGGGGACCGCTACCCGCACGAGCTCTCCGGCGGGCAGCGCCAGCGCGCCTCGCTCGCCCGGTCGCTCGCGCTCCGGCCGAAGCTGCTCATCGCCGACGAGCCGACGAGCGCGCTCGACGTGTCGGTGCAGGCCCGCGTGCTCGAGCTCTTCCTCGAGCTCCAGCAGGACCTGGGCTTCGCGTCGCTGTTCATCAGCCACGACCTGGCGGTCGTGGGCGCGCTGTCCGACCGGATCGCGGTGCTGTACCGCGGCGACCTGGTCGAGGTGGGCACGACGGCGCAGGTCCTCGGCGCCCCGCAGCACCCGTACACGCAACGCCTGCTGGCGTCGCTCCCGGTGCCGGACCCTGCGGAGCAGGCCGAGCGACGGCGTACGCTGGAGCAACTGGAGAACGTCGGGTCCTGACCCGATGCGACCCGCGTCTGGTCCCGACCCGGCGCGACCCGTCCAGGAGGCCCGTCCAGCGTCGTCGACGCACGCCGGGCCTCCTGGACGGTCGCCTCCACAGCTGTACGCACGACGGTCCTGCCAGCGCGGTCCGTCGCGAACCGCCGCCAGGGGGCGGCGTGGAAGGGGACCCATGATCGCGGTCAACGGACCGGCGGTCGTCGCGGACGACGTGTCGATCGAGTACCGGGGCGGACGGGGGTCCGAGTCGATCCGAGCGGTCGACGGGGTCAGCCTGACGGTGCGGCAGGGCGAGATCCTCGCGCTGCTCGGAGAGTCGGGGTCGGGCAAGTCGACCTTCGCCGCCGCGATCGCGGGGCAGCTCGGGTCGCACGGCGAGGGTGACGGTGCGCTGCGCCGGCACATCGTCGGGGGCGAACTGACCGTCCTCGGCCAGAAGACCCGCGGGCTGCGCGGTTCGTCCCGCAAGCTCGAGCGGCTGAGCGGCCGGATCGGCTACCTGCCGCAGGACGGCGCCGACCGGCTCAGCCCGGACCTCACCGTCGGCGAGGCCATCGCCGAACCGATCTACCAGCGCGACCGCCGCTTCGACCGCAAGGAAGCGGGCCTGATCGTCGCGCGCCTGGTCGACGCCGTGCACCTGCCGCTCGGCGTGATGCGGCTGAACACCTGGGAGCTCTCCAGCGGGCAGCGGCAGCGTGTCGCCCTGGCGCGGGCCCTCGTGCTCGAACCCCAGCTCCTGGTCGCCGACGAACCCGCCCGCGGCGTCGACGTGCTCGTGCGCCAGTCGGTGCTCGAGGCCCTGGCGACCCTGCAGCGCAACCGGCAGTTCTCCGCCGTCGTGGTGTCCAGCGACCTGCGTGAAGCCGGAGCCCTGGCCGACCGCGTCGCCGTGATGGCCGATGCCCGGTTGGTCGGCCTCGGCACCTTCGACGAGGTCCTCGACAACCCCGTCGACCCCTACGTCAAGACCCTGGCCGCGACCGCGGCCCGCGGCGTGAAGCGTCGCCCGGCACCCACCGCCCCGCGCCGCTCGACGGCGCCACGCCGACCGGTCGCCGCCGGCACCGGCCCCCGCACGGACCGACGGGAGAACCCGTGAGCACCGCCACCCGAGGCCACCGCGCCGTCGTCCCCACCTCCGGCGCCCCGCTGCCGATCGACGCACCGCAGTCCGGCCCCGTCGCCGTGCTGCCGGAGCCGACCGACCTGCACGTCACCGCCGTGACCGAGGCCGGCGGGACCGTCGCGCCGCTCGACGCGGACACCCGCGGGCTCGTCTGGCTCGACCCCCGCGACCCGTCCGGCCTCGCCGACGCGCTCGACGCCGCACCGGGGATCGGCTGGGTGCAGCTGCCGTTCGCCGGGGTCGACGCCTTCGCACACCTCATCCAGGAGCACGGGGACCGCGTGCTCTTCACCTCGGCGAAGGGCGCGTACGCGGAGCCCGTCGCCGAGCACGCCCTGGCGCTGACGCTCGGGACGCTGCGGGTCCTGCAGAAGCGTGCCCGTGCACACTCGTGGGCCACCGAGCCCGAGGGTGTGTCGCTCTACGGCCGGAACGTCGTCGTGATCGGCGCCGGCGGGATCGCGCTCGAGTACATCCGCCTGCTCGCCCCGTTCGACGTCGACGTCACCGTGGTGCGTCGCTCGGCCGACCCGGTGGACGGCGCATCGCGCACCGTCACCACCGACCAGCTCGACGAGGTCCTGCCCGACGCCGACGTCGTGATGATCGCAGCAGCCATGACCTCGGGCACCGCGAAGCTCTTCGGCGAGCGGCAGTTCGCGATCATGAAGCCGTCCGCCCGGCTCGTCAACATCGCCCGCGGGGGACTCGTCGACACCGACGCCCTGGTCGAGGCCCTGCGCACCGGTGCGATCGCCGCCGCCGGGCTCGACGTCACCGACCCCGAGCCGTTGCCCGACGGCCACCCGCTGTGGTCCGAGCCCGGCGCGGTCATCACGCCGCACCAGGCCGACACCCCGGAGATGGTCGCGCCGCTGCTCGCCGAGCGGGTGCGACTCAACACCACGGCGTTCCTCGACGGCAGCGGCGAGGGCTTCGTCGGCGTCGTCGACCCGGTCGCCGGGTACTGAGGAGCAGCGCTGCACCGGGGGCCACAGCGCGGCGCGCCCGGGCGGCGTGTCCGATGCGGTGAGGGGCCCTGCGGTGCTGCTATGCTGTTACCCGTTGTTCGCACGACATTCGCCAGCGGACAGTGATCCTCGATAGCTCAATTGGCAGAGCAGCCGGCTGTTAACCGGCAGGTTGTTGGTTCGAGTCCAACTCGGGGAGCAACAGACCCCCACCCGCCCGGGTGGGGGTCTTCTGCGTTTCGTTGCCGCGCGGTGCTAGCTGCCCGGTGCTTGCTGTTAGCGTTCACAGGTGCACCGATCCCGTCCGCCCCGCGCCGTGTTCCTCGGCGTGATGCTCGCGGCGGTCATCGCGCCCGTGCTCGTCGGGTGCAGCGGTGCCGGACCCGACACCGATGCGTCAGAGGAGCCCACGAGCTCGGAGACCGGGCTCGGGTCGGGCGCCTCGCCGGTCGTGTTCGCCTTCGTGTGCGACGACGGCGACCCCGAGACCTACACGACCTACTCTGCGGTGTGGGAGGACGAGCGGACCTCGTGCACCGCGAAGCGGCTCACGGGCTCGGTGCCGTCGACGCAGCAGCAGGCCGCGGTCGACGCGACCCGTGGTGACGCCACCCTCGTCGAGCTCGCGAGCACCTGCGCCGTGACCGGCACGGACCCGTGGACGTCGGCCGTCGCCGACGACGGCGCAGCGCACGTCGCCGCCGGCCTCCTGCAGTACTGCCCGGGGCACCCGGAGACCGACCACCTGCGCGACGCGCTGACGACGTACCGGAGCTGAGCCGGGCCTCCCGGTCGTCAGCTGTCCACGGCAGGCGACGCGCGGGCCGGACCGGCCCGTCAGCCCTCGGGGTGGTCGCGACCCGGCAGCCACGACTGGCCGGGGCCGCCCCAGCTGTTCTTGCGGATGGCCTTGGCGACCTGCTTGCCGTAGGGGTGCACCAGGCGGTCGGCGTAGAGCCAGCCGTCCAGGTGGTCGTACTCGTGCTGGAAGATGCGTGCGAGCCAGCCGTCGGCCCGGACCTCGAACGGTTCGCCGTGCTCGTCGAACGCCCGGAGCAGCGCGCTGCCGGAGCGTCGGAGCGGGAAGCGCTCACCCGGCACGGACAGGCAGCCCTCGGACTCGTCGTCCTCGTCGAGCTCGTCGACCGACTCGGGGACCGGCGGGCTGATCCAGAGGACCGGGTTCACGGCCGCGGCGCGGTGCAGTACTTCGTCGTCGTCGGTGTACGAGTACACGAACAGGCGCTTGCCGACGCCGACCTGGGGTCCGGCCAGCCCGACGCCGGGGGCGAGGTCCATGGTCTCGAACATGTCGGCGACGAGGGAACGGAGGTCGTCATCGAACTCGGTGACCTCGGCTGCACGCTCGTGCAGGACGGGTTCGCCGGTGATGCGGATCGGGAGAACGGCCATTCACCCAGGTTATCCGGCGGTGGACGGTAGCCTCGACGCGTGACGACGGACCTCCAGCTGCCCGACGCAGTGAACCTGACGCCGTTCCAGGCCCTCATGATCCCCGTCGCGCTCATCGGTGCGGTGTTCCTGTCGCTGGGAGCGCAGTTCCAGAGTCGTGGTGTGCAGCGGGTCGAGGCGCGGCTGGGGCGGCAGTCGAAGGGGCTGAGCGTCCGGCACGTCGTCGGGCTGGTCTCGAGCGGCTACTGGGTGCTCGGCACGCTCATGCTCGGCATCGCCGTCGTGCTGCAGCTCATCAGCATCACGTACGCGCCGCTGATCGTCGTGCAGCCGCTCGGGGCGGTCGCGCTCGTGATCACCACGTGGTTCTCCTCCCGGTCGTCGGGCGTGCCGCTGGGCCGTCGGGCGAAGCGTGCGGTGTGGACCTGCATCATCGGTGTCGCGATCTTCGTCGGCATCGCGGCGTTCGTCGGGCACGAGAGCGCGATCACCCGGCAGCAGCTGGTGACCGTCCTGATCATCCTGGCCGTGGTGCTCGTGCTCGTGCTGGTGTCGTTCCGACTCGTGGCCAAGCACAAGAGCGCGCTCTACTACATCGTCGGCGCGGGCATCCTCTACGGGTTCGTCGCGACGCTCGCCAAGGTCGTGCTGAACCGGTTCGTGAACGGCACGTTCGACTGGTTGACGGTCCTCGCGATCATCGGGGTGGTCGTCGCGGCGTCGCTCGGCGGGTACTTCGTGCAGAACGCGTACTCGGCCGGTTCGGCGGACCTCGTCATCGCGGGGCTGACCGTGATCGACCCGATCGTCGCCGTCGGGATCGGCGTGGTGGTGCTCGACGAGGCGTCCGGGGCACCCTGGGGTGCGGTCGCCGGGTTCGTGGTCGCGGCCGGCATCGCCATCACCGGGGTGTTCCTGCTCGCCAAGCACCACCCGCAGACGCGCGCCTGACCGCGGGGCCGCGGGCGGCGCAGCGCCGTCGCCCGTCACCCCGAGGTACCACGGGGTCCTCCGCGCGGCTGACGCGGCCGCGGATGCGGGTGCGGTACCGTCGGCAGTCCGACCAGCAATCGCCCACGAGAGGACGACGCCAGCCGTGTCAGGAGACGTCACCACCGCCACCGCCGAACCGACGGGCGCGACGGGCGGACACCGACCCTTGCGCATCCTGATCGCCGCGGACACCTTCCCGCCGGACGTCAACGGCGCCGCCACCTTCGCCGAACAGCTCGCCGTCGGCCTGGCCGAGCGCGGGCACGAGGTCCACGTCGTCGCCCCGGCCTCGAGCCGCAACTACGGCACCTTCGACGAGGAGCACCAGGGCGTGACTCTCGTCGTGCACCGCCTGAAGTCGTACAAGTGGCCGCTGCACGCCTGGCTCCGTTTCGTGTGGCCGTGGAGCGTCAAGAAGTGGACCGGCCCGATCCTCGACGCCGTGAAGCCCGACGTCCTGCACATCCAGTCACACGTCGTCATCGGTCGCGGGATCGTCCCCGAGGCGAACGCGCGCGGCATCCGGGTCATCGCGACGAACCACTTCATGCCCGAGAACCTGCTCGAGTACACGCCGTTCGGCAAGTGGACGCTGCCCATCGCGCTGAAGATCGCGTGGAGCGACGCCGCGAAGACCTACCGGCTCGCCGACACCATCACGACGCCGACGAACCTGGCTGCCGACTACCTGCGCAAGGCCATCGCCGGACAGCGGGTGCTCGCGATCTCGTGCGGGATCGACGCGTCGCGGTACGTGGCGCGCGAGGGCCGTCCGGTCAACAACGACATCGTGTTCGTCGGCCGCGTGGCGCCGGAGAAGAACCTCGACGTGCTGGTCCGGGCCGTGGCGCTGCTGCCCGGTTCGCTCGCGGCGACCCTGACGATCGTCGGCGACGGCGAGATGATCCCGAAGCTGACCGCCCTGGCGAAGGAGCTCGGGCTCGAGGACCGCGTCCGGTTCCTCGGGTTCGTCTCGGACGAGGTCAAGCGCACCGCCCTGACGAACGGCACCGTGTTCGCGATGCCCTCCACCGCCGAGCTGCAGAGCATCTCCTCGCTCGAGGCCATGGCGTCCGGGCTGCCGGTCGTCGCGGCCGACTCGATGGCGCTGCCCCACCTCATCGACGGCAACGGGTACCTGTTCGCCCCCGGCGACGAACACGACCTCGCCGCCAAGCTCGAGGCGGTGTTGACGGCGTCGGAAGCGGAGTACACGGCCATGCGGGAGCGCAGTTCGGCCATGATCGAGGCACACGACATCAACCGCACGCTCACGACGTTCGAGGCGCTGTATCGTGGGGAACCGGTGGCCTGACGGTCGTCGAGGGGCGGTAGCCAAGCTGGTCAAGGCAGTCGGCTCATAACCGAACGATTCGCGGGTTCAAGTCCCGCCCGCCCTACGTGCAGATGAAACGCAAGCGCGAGGACGACCACGACGCAGCTGGTCCGACGCCGAACGTCACGTTCCAGGTGAACCGTGGTGGCACCGGCGTGCGCGTCAACGCCTTCCGCATCGGGTTCATGGGTGCCATCGGTGTGCTCGTCGCGCTGCTCGCCGGCACCATCATCGGCGAGCTCAGCACCGTCCTCGTCTACATCGGGGTCGCGCTCTTCCTCGCGCTCGGCATCGACCCGCTCGTCTCGTTCCTCGAGCGGCTCATCCCGCGGTGGGCGGCGATCACCGTCGTCGTCGTCGGGGTCCTTGCGGCGTTCGCCGGGGTCGTCTTCGCGGTCGTCCCGATCCTGGTCGAGCAGGCGACGAACCTGATCCAGAACTTCCCCGAGGTCGTCGACGACATCTCGAAGCAGCAGTGGGTGCAGGACCTGTCGAAGCAGTTCGCCGGGTCGTTCGACATCGACCACGCGCTCGAGTCGGTGCAGTCGTTCGTCGAGAACCCGGGCAACCTGCTCAGCGTCGGCGGCGGCATCCTGGCGGTCGGCAGCGGCATCCTGTCGGGGCTCACCGGCGTGCTCATCGTCCTCATCCTGATGCTCTACTTCCTCGCGTCGATGCGGGGCATGAAGCGTGCGGCGTACCGGTTCGTGCCGGCGTCCCGCCGCGAGAACTTCATCGACGTCAGTGAGCAGATCACCCAGGCGGTCGGTCGGTACGTCGTCGGCCAGGTGTCGCAGGCACTCATCAACGGCATCCTGAGCCTGGTGTTCCTGCTCATCATCGGTGCGCCGCTGCCCGTGCTGCTGGCCTCGTTCGCGTTCCTCGGCTCGCTCATCCCGCTCGTCGGCACCCTCGGCGCCGCGATCGTCATCTCGTTGCTCTGCCTCTTCGCGTCGCCCGCCACAGCACTCGCCGCGGCGATCTACTACCTCGTCTACATGCAGGTCGAGGCGTACCTCATCTCGCCGCGCATCATGTCGCGTGCCGTGCAGGTGCCCGGGGCCCTCGTGGTCATCGCCGCGGTGGCCGGTGGCACGATCGGCGGCGTGCTCGGTGCCCTGGTCGCCCTGCCCGTCGCCGCGTCGATCATCATCATCGTGCAGAAGGTCATCTACCCGCGGCAGGAGCTGGCGTGACGGACGCCGCCGCCGACTTCGCCGACCACGTCGCCGAACGCGATCGCTGGGCAAGCAGTCCCCGTGGCCCCTTGGCTCTCGTGAACGCCCAGCACGTCGACCACCCGCAGCCGGTGTGGCCGGTCCCCGGCACCTGGGCACCGACGGTCGGCGGCCTCGCGGTGACGGCCGCCGCCACCGACGGTGTCGTCGTGGACGGCGTCCCGGTGGACGGCACGGTACTCGTCCCCGGTGACACCGCCGTGGTCCCGTCCGCCGTCGCGTTCCCCGACGGCTTCGCGGGCACCGTGTCCGGCTCGACGCTGCGCATCTGGGACCCCGCGGCGGAGCCGATCCACCGCTTCGCGCGCATCGCCCGGTTCGACCGGTCCGACGACTGGGTGCGTTCCGGCACGTACGTCCCGCTGGACGCCGGTGCGGGCGACGACCGGGAGGCCCGTGGCAGCGTCCTCGACGCCGCCGGCGACGCCCTGCCGGTCGCCGGGCACATCGAGACGGCCGTCGGCAGCACGACCATGCGGTTCGTCGCGGTCCGGTCCGCGGCGTTCCGGGGTGCGCCGCGGCTGCAGCTCATCGTGCAGGACGCCACGAGCGTCCTCGCCGAGGACGACCCAGGCAGCACGTACTCGATGGGCCGCTTCCTGTACCTCGACGACCCCGGCACCGCGGGCCCGGTCGAGCTCGACTGGAACCTGCTCGTGCTGCCGCCCTGCGCCTTCTCGTACCAATTCGCCTGCCCGATCCCGCCGGCCGAGAACCGCGTGCCCGCGCCGATCACGGCGGGGGAGCGGCACCCCGTCGACGCTGCGGGCACCGTCCTGCACTGAACCGGACCGCGCTCGGCGGGGTCCTTGCCGTTCCCAGCCGGAACGCTGCATAATGGGCGTGTCCTGTCGGGACATCACAATCGCATACCGAATGGTTCCGTGGCTCGCAGCCGCTCGGATCCTCCGCACCAGGTCGATGGGGAAGTCGCACCTGACGTATCGGAGGAACCGTGAACGGAACGACGACAGGAGTGCTCTACGTGCACTCCTCACCCCGCGCGCTCTGCCCGCACGTCGAATGGGCAGCAGGTCGCGCGATGAACCGCGCCGTGAACTTCTCGTGGCTCGATCAGCCGGCACAGGACGGTGCCCGGCGGACCGAGTTCACCTGGACCGGCGCGGTCGGCGCCGGTGCCGCGATCGCCTCCGCGCTGCGTGGCTGGGAGCACCTGCGCTACGAGGTGACCGAGGAACCGACGACCGAGTCCGACGGTGGCCGCTGGATGCACACGCCTGACCTCGGCGTCTTCTATGCGCAGACCGACGTGACCGGGAACATGGTCATCCCCGAGGACCGCGTCCGGTACGCGATGGAGGTCGCGGGCAGCAACGCGCTCGAACTCCACCGTGAGCTCCGGCTCGCGCTCGGACAGGCCTGGGACGACGAGCTCGAGCCCTTCCGCCACGCGGCCGAGGGCAACCCCGTCGTCTGGCTGCACCGCGTCGGCTGACCCGTCGTCGGGCACTGGACGGTGCCACCGAACGACGGAAGCCCGCCCCGACGACGCGGGACGGGCCTCCTGGCAGGGTGTGACGGATCAGACGCTGCGGAACGCGACCACGGCGTTGTGGCCGCCGAAGCCGAACGAGTTGCTCACCGCGAGGAGGTCGCCGTCGGGCAGCGCGCGCGGCTCGCGCGCGACGTCCATGACGATCTCCGGATCCTGGTCGTTGAGGTTGATCGTCGGCGGCGCGACACGGTTGTGCAGCGCGAGGACCGTGAACGCGGCCTCGATCGCACCGGCGCCACCGAGGAGGTGCCCCGTCGACGCCTTGGTCGCCGACACGACGATGTCGTCGAGGTGGTCCCCGAAGACGCGACGCATGGCGTGGTACTCGGCGACGTCGCCGACCGGGGTCGAGGTGGCGTGCGCGTTGACGTGCACGACGTCCTCGCGGCTGGCTCCGGCGTGGTCGAGGGCCTGCAGGACCGCACGGGCGGCAGCGCTGCCCTCGGGGTCCGGTGCCGTGATGTGGAACGCGTCCGAGGTGATGCCGGCGCCGGCGACCTCGGCGTAGATGGTCGCACCGCGGGCCTCGGCGTGCTCCTTCGACTCGAGGATGAGCGCCGCGGCGCCGTCACCGAGGACGAAGCCGTCACGGGTGACGTCGTACGGACGCGACGCGGTCTCGGGGGAGTCGTTGCGGCGCGACAGGGCCTGCATCGCCGCGAACGCCGCCAGGGGCAGCGGGTGCAGTGCGGCCTCGGCGCCACCGGTGATGACGATGTCGGCGTCTCCGTCGGCGACGTGGCGGTACGCCTCGGCCAGCGACTCGGTCGACGAGGCGCAGGCCGACAGGTAGGTGCGGGCGCCGCCACGGGCGCCGAACTCCATCTCGATGGCAGCGGCCGGACCGTTCGCCATGAGCATCGGGACCGTCATCGGCAGGACCCGACGCGGGCCCTTCTCGCGCAGGGTGTCCCAGGCGTCGAGCAGGGTGTTCACTCCGCCGATGCCGGTCGCCCAGTCGACGATCAGGCGCTCGGGGACGACGGACTCGGCGTCGATGCCGGCGTCGGCCCACGCCTCACGCGCCGCGACGAGCGACAGCTGCGACGAGGGGTCCAGGCGCTTCGACTCGGGGCGGGTGAGCTGGTCGGTGAGGAACCGACGTGCCTGGCCGGCGAACTCCACGGGGAGTTCGAGCTCGGCGTAGCGCGGGTCCTCGATGCGGGTGATGCCGGACTTGCCGGCGAGCAGCGCGTCCCACGTTTCCGGGGCAGTCGCGGCGAGGGGTGAGATCGCACCGATCCCGGTGACGACGACGGTCTTCTTGGTCATGGAACGACGGTTCTTTCGTTGGGGAACAAGATGAGCGCCGCGGCCGACGGTGACCGCTGGCCGCGGCGCTCAGGAAGCTCGTGTCAGGCCTGGGCCTTGACGATGTAGTCGACCGCGTTGCCCACGGTCTTGAGGTTCTTGACCTCTTCGTCCGGGATCTTCACGTCGAACTTCTCCTCGGCGTTGACCACGATGGTCATCATCGAGATGGAGTCGATGTCGAGGTCGTCCGTGAAGGACTTGTCGGCGGCGACGGTGTCGGTGGCGATACCGGTCTCGTCGTTGATCAGCTCGGCCAGGCCGGCGAGGACTTCTTCGTTGGACAGGGCCATGAGTTTCTCCTTGAGGGGGGTGTCGTTTGACCGTGGACCAGCCTAGGGCACGCAGCGTGCTCGCGCCCGGAGACTCGTCGGGGTGGTCGCTGGTCGCGCGGGATGCGCGGCCGGGTGGGTTCGGGTTCGCCGGGTGGGCGAGTCAGGGGAGCACGACGACCTGGGCGCCGAACACGAGCCCGGCACCAAAGCCGATCTGCAGGGCGAGCCCGCCGGACAGCTCGGGGTGTTCCTCGAGCAGGCGGTGGGTGGCGAGCGGGATGCTCGCGGCGGAGGTGTTGCCGGTGGTGGTGATGTCACGGGCGATCGTGACCGACTCGGGCAGGCCGAGCTGCTTCGCGAACTCGTCGATGATGCGGATGTTCGCCTGGTGCGGCACGAACGCCGCGAGGTCCTCCGGTCGGACACCGGCGGTCTCGAGCGCTTCGCGGGCGACCTTCACCATCTCCCACACGGCCCAGCGGAAGACCGTCTGGCCCGCCTGGCGCATGGTCGGGCGGGGCGCGCCGGCCTCCCACTCGTTGTAGGTCGCCGTCATGCCGATGGCGTCCCACTTCGAGCCGTCCGAGCCCCAGATGGTCGGGGCGATGCCGGGGAAGTCGCTCGGGCCGACGACGGCCGCGCCGGCACCGTCACCGAGCAGGAACGAGATCGAGCGGTCGGTCGGGTCGACGACGTCGCTGAGCTTCTCGGCACCGACGACCAGGACGTGGTCGGCGAGGCCGGACTTGATGAACGAGTCGGCCTGGGCGATGCCGTAGGCGTACCCGGCGCACGCGGCGCTGATGTCGTACGCGGCGGCGGGCGTCGCGCCGATCCGCTCGGCGAGCAGCGACGCCATCGACGGGGTCGCGACGGTGTGCGTCACGGTGCTGACCAGCACGACACCGATCTGGTCGGGGGACAGGCCGGCCTTCTCGATCGCCTCGCGCGCGGCGGCCTCGGCGAGGTCGACGGCCTCGACGTCCTTGCCGGCACGCTTGCGCGTGATGATCCCGGTGCGCTGGCGGATCCACTCGTCGGACGAGTCGATCGGGCCGACCAGGTCGTCGTTCGGCACGACGTTCTCGCCGCGGGCGGCGCCGAAGGCCAGGATGCGGGTGAACTCGTGGCCGCGGCGCTGGGAGAGTGCGGGACGTTCGGTCATGCGGTGGCGTCTGCTTCCTGGTCCGCGCGCTGCAGCAGGTCGATCGCTGCGGGCAGGTCCTCGGGGGTCTTGATGGCGACGGACGGCGTGCCGCGCAGGCCGCGCTTGGCGAGCCCGACCAGGGCGCCGGCCGGCGCGAGCTCGATGATGCCGGTGACGCCGGCGGCCGCGAACGACTCCATCACGGCGTCCCAGTGCACGGGGCTCGCGATCTGCTGGACCATCAGGTCGACGAACCGGCGACCGTCGTCGACCCGTGAACCGTCGGCGTTGGTCCAGATCGGCAGGGTCGGGTCGTGCACCGTGGCGGCCGCGGCGACCGGGGCCACGCGCTCGACCGCGGGCGCCATGAAGTGGGTGTGGAACGCACCGGCGACCGCGAGCGGGACCACGCGGGCCTTGGCGGGCGGGTCCGCCACGAGCGCGGCGATGCCGGCGGCCGTGCCGGCGACGACGGTCTGGCCGCCGCCGTTGTGGTTCGCGGGGACGAGCCCGTGGGACTCCAGTGCTGCGGCGACCGCGTCGGCGTCGCCACCGAGCACGGCGGCCATCGAGGTCGCTTCGAGGGCAGCGGCGTCCGCCATGGCCCGGCCGCGCTCGGCGACGAGCGACACGGCGTCGGTCGGCTCGAGGACCCCGGCGACCGCAGCGGCGGTGAACTCGCCGACCGAGTGCCCGGCGACCCCGCCGACGAGCGCACGGCGGCCGTCGGCCAGCAGCGCGTCGGCGGTCACGAGACCGGCGGCGACGATGAGGGGCTGCGCGAGCGCGGTGTCCTTGATGGTGTCGGCGTCCGACGTGGTGCCGTGTGCGGCGAGGTCCACCCCGATCGACTCGGACCACTGCCCGACACGTTCACGAACGGCGGCGTCCTCGAGCCAGGGGGCGAGGAAGCCGGGGGTCTGGGAGCCCTGTCCGGGCGCGACGACGACGATCACCGGACAATCCTGTCGCTCATGCACCGCGGGGCCCGTGTGGGCTTCCCACACGAAACCCCGCGTGACATTGTCGGTTCCCTACCGGCGAGGGGTGATGCGGCGACGACCCGTGGCCGATTCGGACATCGCGCCGAGGATCAGGGCCGACTGCACGATCAGGGCGTCCCGAGCGTGCGTGGCGTCCCACCCGATGATGTCCGCGACGCGGCGCAGGCGGTAGCGGACGGTGTTCGGGTGCACGAAGAGCTCGCGCGCCGTGGCCTCGAGCGAGCGTCCGGTGTCCAGGTAGCACCACAGGGTCTGCAGGAGCTCGGTGGACTGGTCCTTGAGCGGCACGTAGATGCGCTGCACCAGGGCGGACCGGGCGAGAGGGTCGCCGGCCAGGGCGCGTTCGGGCAGCAGGTCGTCGGCCAGCGCCGGACGGGGGACCCCGCGCCATGCCCGCGCGACGGCGAAGCCGGCGAGGGCTGCCTTCGCGCTGGTCGAGGCGTCGACGACCCCGGGGACCTCGTTGCCGAGCACCAGGTGGCCCTCGCCGAACAGCGGCTCGAGCGCCTGCGCGATCGCCGTGAACGAGACCGGGTCCTCGCCCTCGGGCACGTCGTCCCGCGGGGTCGAGCGCCCGATCACCACGACGAGGCGCGAGCCCTGCACGCCGACGAGCACGTCGGCGTCCATGTGCCGGGCAGTGCGGCGGACCTGGTCGACCTCGAGCTGCTTCGGTGCCGTGCCGACGAGCACCGCGACCTCGCCGTGCCCGTGCCACCCGAGGGCGGCGATGCGGGACGGCAGCTCGTCGTCGTACTCGCCCGACAGGATCGAGTCGACCACGAGTGCCTCGAGCCGGGCGTCCCACAGCCCGCGGGCCTCGGCAGCACGGGCGTAGACGTCGGCCGCCGCGAAGGCGATGTCGCGGGAGTACTTGAGGATGGCCTCCTGCAGCATCTCGTCGTCGGCGGCGCGCTCCTCGACCACCGTGACGACCACGCGGATGAGCTGCAGGGTCTGCTGCAGGCTCACCGAGCGCAGCAGCTCACGCGGGGCCGAACCGAAGACGTCGGCCGCGGCGATCCACGGTGTCGACGCGGTGCCTTCGAGCCAGCTGATGAACGAGGTGATGCCCGCCTGGGCGACGAGGCCCACGGCGGAGCGGCGCCCCGGCGGCATCTCGCTGTACCAGGGAAGGGTGTCCTCGAGGCGCTTGATCGTGGCGGTGGAGAGTTCTCCGGACACCTGACGGAGCCAGGAGAGCGCCCGCTCGCGCGCGCTCTCCTGGCTCTGGGCCTTCGACAGGCCCTCGGTGTCCGGCTGGACGGGCGTCACCTGCTGATCAGCTCTCGCCGCCCGCGCTGCCCGTGGTGCCGGCGGTCACGTCGTGCAGGCGGTACTTGTCGATCGCCTGCTGGACGAGTGCGCCGTCGACCTTGCCCTGGCGGGCGAGCTGCTGCAGCGTCCGCACGACGACCGAGGGGCCGTCGATGTGGAAGAAGCGACGAGCGGCCGGACGGGTGTCCGAGAAGCCGAAGCCGTCGGCGCCGAGCGTGGCGTAGTCGGTCGGCACGAACGGGCGGATCTGCTCCTGCACCTGGTGCATGAAGTCGCTGACGGCGACGACCGGCCCTTCGGTGGCGAGCAGACGCTCGGTGACGTACGGCGTGCGCGGCGACTCGTTCGGGTTGAGGAACGCGTGCTGCTCCGCGTCGAGACCGTCGCGGTACAGCTCACCCCAGCTCGTGACGCTCCAGACGTCGGCGGAGACGCCCCAGTCCTCGGCGAGGAGCTGCTGCGCCTCGAGGATCCACGGCACGGCCACACCGGAAGCGAGCAGCTGGGCCTTCGGGCCGTCGTGCTCGCTCGGCTTGAGCAGGTACATGCCCTTGACGATGCCGTCGACGTCGATGCTCTCGGGCTCGGCCGGCTGGACGATCGGCTCGTTGTAGACCGTCAGGTAGTACATGACGTTCGGGTCGCTGTGCTTCGGCGAGCCGTCCTCGTTCGTGCCGTACATCCGGTCGAGGCCGGCCTGCACGATGTGCCCGATCTCGTACCCGTACGCGGGGTCGTACGACACCACGGCCGGGTTCGTCGTCGCGAGGAGCAGCGAGTGGCCGTCGGCGTGCTGCAGCCCCTCGCCCGTCAGCGTCGTGCGACCGGCGGTGGCGCCGATCATGAAGCCACGGGTCATCTGGTCGCCGGCGGCCCAGATGGCGTCACCCGTGCGCTGGAACCCGAACATCGAGTAGAAGACGTAGACCGGGATGAGCGGCTCGCCCTGCGTCGAGTACGAGGTGCCCACCGCGGTGAACGCGGCCATGGCCCCGGCCTCGTTGATGCCGACGTGGATGATCTGGCCCTGCGGGCTCTCCTTGTACGCCAGGAGCAGCTCGCGGTCGACCGAGGTGTAGTGCTGGCCGTTCGGGTTGTAGATCTTCGCCGTCGGGAAGTACGCGTCCATGCCGAACGTGCGGGCTTCGTCCGGGATGATCGGCACCACGCGGTTGCCGAAGTCCGGGGAGCGCAGCAGGTCCTTCAGCAGCCGGGCGAACGCCATGGTGGTGGCGATCTCCTGCTTGCCGGAGCCCTTCTTGACGACCTGGTACTTCGCGTCCTCGGGGAGGGTGATCGAGGTGTACTTCGTGCGACGCTCCGGCACGTAGCCGCCGAGCGCGTGACGACGCTCGTGCATGTACTGGATCGCCTCGTCGTCGTTGCCCGGGTGGTAGTACGGCGGCGTGTAGGGGTTCTCCTCCAGCTGCGAATCGGAGATCGGGATGCGCATCTCGTCGCGGAACTGCTTGAGGTTGTCGAGCGTGAGCTTCTTCATCTGGTGGGTCGCGTTGCGGCCCTCGAAGCTCGGGCCGAGGCCGTAGCCCTTGACCGTCTTCGCCAGGATGACCGTCGGCTGGCCCTTGTGCTCGGTCGCGGCCTTGAACGCGGCGTAGACCTTGCGGTAGTCGTGGCCACCGCGCTTGAGGTTCCAGACCTGGTCGTCGCTGTAGCCCTCGATGAGCTCGAGCGCCTTCGGGTCGCGCCCGAAGAAGTTCTCGCGGACGTACGCGCCGTTCTCGGCCTTGTACGTCTGGTAGTCGCCGTCCGGCGTCTGGTTCATCAGGTTGAGCAGCGCGCCCTCGGTGTCGCGGGCGAGCAGGTCGTCCCACTCACGCCCCCAGACGACCTTGATGACGTTCCAGCCCGCACCGCGGAAGAACGCCTCGAGCTCCTGGATGATCTTGCCGTTGCCGCGCACCGGACCGTCGAGTCGCTGCAGGTTGCAGTTGATCACGAAGTTCAGGTTGTCGAGGCCGTCGTTCGCCGCGACCTGGAGCTGTCCGCGCGACTCGACCTCGTCCATCTCGCCGTCGCCGAGGAACGCCCAGACCTGCTGGTCGGAGGCGTCCTTGATGCCGCGGTTGGTCAGGTACTTGGCCTGCTGCGCCTGGTAGATCGCGTTGATCGGGCCGATGCCCATCGACACGGTCGGGAACTGCCAGAAGTGCGGCATGAGCCGCGGGTGCGGGTACGACGACAGGCCGCCGCCGGCGTGGGACTTCTCCTGACGGAACCCGTCGAGCTGGTCCTCGCCGAGACGCCCTTCCATGTAAGCGCGGGCGTACATCCCGGGGGAGGCGTGGCCCTGGAAGAACACCTGGTCGCCGCCGGACGCGTGGTCCTGCGCGCGGAAGAAGTGGTTGTAGCCGACCTCGTACAGCGCGGCGCTCGACGCGTACGTCGAGATGTGGCCGCCGACGCTGATGCCCGGACGCTGCGCGCGGTGCACCGTGATGGCCGCGTTCCAGCGGATCCACCGGCGGTACCGGCGCTCCAGTTCCTCGTCGCCGGGGAACTCGGGTTCGTTCTCCGGCGCGATGGTGTTCACGTAGTCCGTCGTCGGGACCATCGGCACACCGAGGTGCAGTTCCTTGGACCGCTTGAGCAGGCTCAGCATGATCTCGCGACCGCGCTGGTGTCCGTGGGTCTGGACCAATCCGTCGAGGGACTCACGCCATTCGGCGGTCTCCTGCGGGTCCTGGTCGTTCGCCCCGGTGCTGTACGGGTCCTGGTCGTTCACCGTCACCCTTGACCTCGTTCGTTCTCGTGGTGGTGGACATGGTGGCTCCGGTGGTCGGGTCACGACCGGATGGGGCCCCGTCCACTCTAGGCCCCAGCACCGACGGTGATGCTGATGGTGCGGTGCACGTGGCGGGTGCTTGCATTCGGGTGCGGTCGGCGTAGCATGGCCGATCGTGCACACGCGACCCGCGTGCGCACGGACCCGACGGGTACACCCCACACCCGAGGAAGAAGCACACGTCCCGATGGCTCTCGAGATCGGCTCTCTCGCGCCGGACTTCGAGCTCCCGAACCAGTTCGGTGAGCACGTCCGACTCAGCGACTTCCGCGGCAACCGCCCGGTCGCACTCGTCTTCTTCCCGCTCGCGTTCTCGTCGAACTGCACGAACGAGCTCTGCGCCCTGCAGGACAACGTCGCGATGTTCCAGGACCAGCGCGTCGAGCTGATCGGCATCTCGGTCGACTCCAAGGCGACGCTCCGCTCCTTCGCCGAGCTCAACGGCTACGACTTCGAGCTCCTCGCCGACTTCTGGCCGCACGGCGCGGTCTCGAAGGAGTACGGCGTCTTCCTCGAGCACAAGGGCTTCGCCACCCGCGCGACCTTCGTCATCGACGTGCAGGGCCGCATCAAGGCCTCGATCATCACCGAGCCCGGCCTGCAGCGCGACGTCGCCGAGTACAAGGCCGCGCTCGACCGCCTCGCCGCCTGCACCGCACCCGTCCCGGTCGGCTAGCGTTCCGAATCCCTCCTGCGACGCATCCGCGTCGACAGCGGACAGGAGGCCCGGTGCACGCCATCGACACAGACGCACGTGACCGTGTGGTCACCACCGAGGCCTACGCCCCCTACCCGGTGTCGCCCACGCCCGCCACGTGGCACCTCCGGCGCACCGAGCTCCTGACGCCCGCCGGACCCGTCGTGGTGCACCACCGCCCGGGTCCCGACCCGCTCCTGCTGCTGCACGGCGTCGCGGGCTCCTGGTCGACGTGGACCCCGCTGCTGACCGCGGCGCACGGCGTCGGTGACCGTGGCCTGGTGCTCGTCGATCTGCCGGGCTGGGGTTCGTCCCCGGCTCCGGAGCACCCGTTCGACCTCGACGACGTCGCCGTGTCGCTGGTCACGGTGCTGGATGCACTCGGGATCACGACGGTGGACGTCGTCGGGCACTCGATGGGGGCCTTCGTCGGGATGCACCTGGCGGTCGTCGCACCCCGGCGCGTGCGCTCGGTCGCCCTGGTGTCCGGCACGACCGTCGCGACCGCGGACGCCGCACGGCACCCGCTCCGAGGGCTCCGGACGTTGCCGTCGTTCACCCTGCTGCGTGCGGGCCTGTCGATCACCGGCGAGGCCGCGCGGCAGATGCTCCGGGCGCTGTCCCGCGTCGGGCTGCTGCCGCTGCTCGCCGCGCCGGTGTTCACGCACGTGCGGCGCCTCGACCGCAGCGTGCTCGACGCCTTCGTCCAGGAACTCCGGCCGACCCGGTTCACCGACGCGGCGCGGACCGCTGCCGGCTACGACCTCGGCCGCTGGCGGGGGATCACCTGCCCGGTCACCGCGATCGCCGGGCGCGACGACGTGTTCGCGCGCGTCTCGGACCTCGAGGCCCTTCGGGAGCTCGTGCCGCAGGTCCGCACGGTGCTGCTCGACGACTGCGGGCACTTCGCGCACGTCGAGCACCCGGACGCCGTGGCGCGGGAGCTTGCACTCGCCTGACGCTCGCGCGGGCTGTCGTTGCGCGCGCATGTTCCGACGAAGCACGCTTCGATCGACCGGTGGATCGTCGGAACATGCACACGCACCTGATGCGTGCGCACACTGCGACAGACCACGAGTCGATCCGCTCGTGGAACGTCGCTCGATGCACACGCACCGGAGCCGGTCGACGGGTCAGGCGGGGACGGGGAACGTCGCCGCGACGCGGGAACGCACCTCGGCGCGCACGGCGCGACGCATCACGGGGGAGAACAGCGAGTGGTCGCCGTCCTCGACCCGCACGATCGACACCGAACCGCGCCGACCGACACCGCCGTAGCGGCGCAGGGCCTTCTGTCCGCCGAGCCGGTCGAACAGCGCGGCGTCGTCCGGGGCGGCGATCACGACGACGTCGGTGCCGTGCTCCACGAGCGGTCGGACGTGCTCGACGACGCCGCCGACCCGGTCCCGCCGAGCGATCCACTCGCGCAGGGCCTTCGGCACGACGGCGTTGTACCGCCGGCGGACCCACAGCCGACGTGCCGAGGGAGCGTCGACCGCGCGGACGGCGTCCTCGTAGCTGCCGGGGGCCGCCGGCTGCCGGCGGTAGTCGTTCGGGCTGATCTCGACGACCAAGCGCGGGGCCTCGTCCGCCGACCGACCGGCGAGCCACGCGCCGGCGCACATGCCGACGAGCACCAGGCGGTCCGAAGGGGTACCGAGGTCGGCGACGACGGCGGACTGGTCCTCCACCCACTCCTGGGCGAAGAGGAAGCTGCGTTCGTCCTCGCGCACGCTGGTGCTCTCGCCGGTGGCACGGCGGTCGACCCGGACGACGCGGGCGCCGTCTCGCGCGAGCGCACGGGCGAGGTCGACCTGGTAGTCGGTGGCACCGACCCGGTGTTCGGCGGCGCCGTTGTGCAGGACGACGAGCGGGGCGTCGTGGTGCTGGGCGGACGACACGGTCTCGACGGCGAACAGCGCGTCGGGGCCGAGGTGGACGATGCGCTCCGACACGCGGCCGTCGACGTCCAGGACCTCGTCGAGCACGGGCGGCACCACCTGCGCCGCAGCGGTCGGCGCCCAGGCATCCAGCCAGGCGACGGATCGGTCGACCGCGGCTCCGGGGATCCGGGCGTGGATGCTCGTGCCGTCGAGCAACTCGGCGCTGCCGGGCACCTCGACGGTCTCGACGGGTCCGAGGGCCTTCGGCGCGCGGGTCTCGGGCCGCACCAGCGCCACGGTCGGACCGGTGCGCGGCGCGAAGGCGAGGGCGGAGAGCGCCGTCGCCTCGTCGGGTTCGACCTCGATGCCGATCAGGCTCTCGACGCCGTCCACGATCCGCTCGCTGCCGATCGTGATCGTCGCGAGGGCACGTTGCCGACGGAGCCAGCCCCGACCGGACGCCGGGGCGTCCCAGACGAGCAGGGCGTCGGTGTCCTCCGCGGCGGCCGCGGCGACGAGGGCTGCGGAGGCGAGTCCGACGAACGCGACGTGCTGCACTCCCGACGTACGGAGCACGGCGGCCGCGTGGCGTGCGGACCGGACCTGCGCGTCGGGGTCGGTGTCGGGTGCACCGTCACCACGTCCGGACGGGTCGTAGCGCACCGAGGCGATGCCACGGGCCTCCAGGCGGTCTGCGAGCAGGCGGAGCGTGCGGTACGCGATCACGCCCTCCTGTCCCAGCGGCGGGCAGATGACGACGCCGGCCCGCGCCGCGGGCGGTAGCTGCACGGCGGCCCGGACGGCCGGCGAACCGGACCATCCGTGCAGCGTCGTCACAGCTCGAGTGCCGCGCGGACCGACGCCGGCCAGGCGTCGACGTCCGTGCCGTGGGCGGCGAACAGGGCGATGGTGATGCGCTCCAGGCCGAAGGCGATGCAGGCGCTGTGGGCGACCTCGCCGTCGGCGGTGCGGAGGCCGAACGAGGTGCCGAAGTGGTCCTCGTGCAGGTTCGCCGAGCTGATCGCCGTGGTCGGGTGGTCGTCACCGTAGACCGGCGTGACGAACTCGAACTTGAGCGCCTGCTCGACCTGGTTGCGGGCGAGCATCTGCCCGACGCGGCCGAAGAACGGGTCGTTGGCGGGGACGACGTCGATCTCGAGGCCGAACGACTCGAGCAACTCGCGCATCACCGGGATCCGGCCGTCGCGGTGCTGCTGGGCCGACGCCGGCGTGCCGATGTGCACGAACTCGTGCATGTGGAAGGCCTGCAGGCGCATCGGGTCGAGCGACGGCTCGCGGCGGAAGGAGTCGCCGACGATGTCGAAGAAGCGGCCCTCCTGCGGGATCGTGTCGCCGACCAGGCCGTACACCGGGTGGCAGACCGCGGGGGTGAGCATGAGGTCGGCAGGCTCGAGGAAGCCCTCCCAGCGCTCACCGCGCTCGCGGGCGGCGAGCAGTGCCCGGTGCGTGCGGTCGTCGCCGGTGAAGCCGGAGATCGACGCGGCGAGGTCCGGGAACGACGCGATGTAGTCGGTGCGCTCGAACGCGGCGAGCGGCTCGACCGGCGGGAACCGCAGCACCTCGGCGTCGAGGTCCTGCTGGCTGTGCTCGGCTGCGGCGTCGACGGCCGTGTACACGCGCTCGAACACGCCGGTGCGGCCGTACAGCCCGGGGGAGCCGAGGTCGATGAGCACGCGGTCGGCGAGCAGGCGGGCACGGAGTGCGGCGCGGGCGGCGTCGAGGTCCGGAGCGGTGGTGGTGGTGGGGTCCGTGAGGGTCACAGGATCACTCCCGTCATGAGGGCCAGGTCGGCGTCGTTCTTGAGGAGACGGTCGTTGCTCACCATGACGGCGGCACCGTGGGCGTCTCGGAGGTGTCGGGCGATGCTCATCGGGCCGGAGGCCGCGTAGCCCGCGATCCCGACGATCCGCATCGCCTTCGTGACGATGTCGGTGACGCGCTCGGACGCCCCGATCTTCAGGGCGTTCGCGGCGAGGGCGTACGCGCTCGAGGCGAGCACCTCGGGATCGTCGGCCGCGGCGTCGAACCGCTCGGCGGCGTGCCGGACCGAGTCGGCGAGGGCCTGCAGGTCGACCAGGAGTTCGGCGAGCCGGAGTGCTCCGGGCGGGGTCGTCCCGATCGCGGCGCGAGCCTGCTTGCGGACGGCGGTCCGGGCGCGCTCGCTCGCCGAGGCGGCGATGCCGAGCCACACCGAGGCCCAGAGCACGTGCGACACCGGCAGGACCGTCTGCGCCGAGATCGCGGCGTAGTCGTCGCGGAACACCCGGTCGACGGTGGTCTCGGTGTCGAGGATCCAGCCGTTGCTGCAGGTCCCGCGCAGCCCCATGGTGTCCCAGGTGGAGGTCTGCGACAGCAGCATCGAGTCGGTCCGGCAGATGAGCAGCCGCTGGTCGGAGGCCGGGGCGTCCGGGTCGCGGCGGGCGGTGACGAACACCGCGTCGGCCTCGGTGGCGTACGAGATCACCGGCGCGTCCTTGCGCAGGCGGATCCGGCCGTCGTCGGTTGCCTCGATCGAGCACGTGGAACGACGGGCGTCGCCACCGACCCCGCGCTCCGTCGTGGCCGAGGCGACGAGTGCGCCGTCGCGGACCGCGGCGATGGTCTCGAGCACGCCGGCACCGTCGCCGCCGTGCCGCCAGAGCGCCATCACCTGGCCCTGGTGCATCGCGAAGACCATCCCGGTGGCGGCACAGGCACGCCCGAGCTCGGTGGCGATCGCGGAGAGCTCGGACACCGAGGCGCCCTCGCCCCCGTGCTCGGCGGGGACGGCAGCGGCGAGCAGACCGTACTCGCGCATCGCAGCGATGGCCTCGCGCGGCGGACGGGCGTCGCGGTCGACCTCGTCCGCGAACTGCGCGGCGACCGCGGCGACGGCGGCGGCACGCTCGGCGAACCGGTCGACGACCGCGGTCGCCGCCATGGTCAGGGTCACGAGGCGAGCTCCGCAGCGGCCACGATCGACTCGACGGTGGCGAAGGTGGACCGGTTCAGGACCGAGTCGGGGAACTCGACGTCGAGCTCGGACTCGACGGCGAGCATGACGTTCACCGTGGCGTGCGACGACAGCCCGAGCGCGTACAGGTCGGCGATCGAGGCGACGTCCTGCGCGTCCACGGTCAGGCGCCCGTGGTCGGCGAGAGCGCGGCGGACGGCCTGCTCGATCGCCGGGTCGGCGAGCGTCGCGGTCGTGGTCGCCGTCGGTGCGGTCGTGCTGGAGAGCTGTGGTTCCTGGTCCATGACGGCAACGATAAGGAAGACCGGGCCTCGGGAAACCGCCGTGCGGGTGCGCGAAACCGCACGGCGTCCGACGCCCCTGTGCGGTGGTACAGGGTGGCGCGGGGGAGGGTGCCGGTGCGCCCGTCAGCGGTCGGACAGCGCGACCGCCGTCGCCACGGCCAGCCCCCGCTCGTGCGCGAGTGACACCGCGATCGGGCCGCACCCGACCGACTCGGCCAGCGCGGCGGCGGCCCCGGTCAGCTCGACCGTCGGCGCCCCGCGGTCGTCGAGGACGATCGCCACGTCGCGCAGCGGGATCGCCTGGTCCGGAGCGGGACGGAGGAGCTTCACGACCGCTTCCTTGCCCGCGAACCGTGCCGCCAGACGCTCCGGGTCGTCGCCCGCGTCGGTACGCTCCCGCACGGTGAAGAGCCGGTCCAGGTACCGCTCACCGTGGGCGGAGATGCCCGCCACGACGTCCTCGACCGCGGCGAGGTCGGTACCGGTCCGGATCGTGCCCATGGCAGCAGGCTACGCACGTCTCGGTGGCCCCGCATGCCGGCAGCGGCATGGGCGTCGGAGGGGGTTCGTATGATCGGTGCCAGAGACCACCGAGGGGGAACCGATGGCATCACCGTGGACCGGCATCATCGAGGACGCGCGACACTACCCGTCGCCGCACAACTCGCAACCGATCGTCGTGCGCGTCGAGGACGACCGCACCGCGACCGTGTTCTACGACCTGCGACGGGGGCTGCCGGCGGAGTCCTTCGGCATCCCGTTCGGGCACGTCTGCGCGGGGGTGTTCCTGGCCGGGCTCGAGGTCGTCGCCCGGGCGCACGGTTTCTCCGTGCAGGAGCGGCTGGACCACGCCGAGATGGACTTCGGCCGGCTGGACGGCGCGGCCGACGACCACCTGCACCGCTTGGGCAGCGTGACCTTGCGTCCGAGGGCGGTCACGGCGGACGACCGGGAGGCACTGGCCCGCTTCCTCGCGCGGCGCACCTCACGCAGGCCCTACGACGCCACCCTGGTGGACGACTCAGCGATCGAGGCCGCGTCCGCCATCGCGTCGGCAGCCGGGCAGCGCTTCCGCACCACGTCTGACCGGCCGACCGTCGACGAGATCGTGCGCGTCAACCAGGAGACGCTGTTCGACGACCTGCAGCACGACGCCGTGCACGACGAGATCCTGCACTGGCTGCGGTTCTCGAAGCGGCAGGCCGCGACGACCGGCGACGGTCTGTCGGCCGAGACGATGCTCATGCCCGGACCGGTGCTCCGGTTCGCGATGGAGCACCGCGGGCTGTGGGAAGCCCCCGGCGTCGGCGGGGTCTTCAAGCGCGTGTACCTGTCGACCATGCGCGGGGTCCGGCAGCTCGGCTGGCTCGAAGGGCCGTTCCGCACGCCGGCCGAGTACGTCGAGGCCGGCCGGGTGTTCATGCGGATCTGGCTCGAGTTCACCGCGCGGGGGATCGCCCTGCACCCGTTCGGCACCGTGATCACGAACCCGCGGTCGCACGCGGCCTTCGTCGAACAGGCCGGCGTCGACGAGTCCGACGGCCGGATGGCGTGGATGCTGTTCCGCTTCGGGCACAGCGCGCCACCGCCGTTGGCACACCGTAGACCGGCGGCCGCGATGACGGTCGGGGGTGCACGGTGAAGCGCGCGGCGGTCTTCACGGTCGTGTGGGTCGTCGAGACCTTCGTGGCGCTCTTCATGCCGCGCGTCGGCACCCACAAGCTCCTGCTCACGCCGGGCATCGAACCGCTCCGCTGGACCCTCGGACGCTGGCGTGCCTGGCGGACCGTGGAGCGGGCTGCGAAGCGGGTGCCTGCGTACGGGGCCTTCCTGGCGGAGGCGGGGCGGGCCTCCCGTCCGTTCCGTCTCGACACGCGTGGCGGGATCGCCGCAGCGATCTCGGGGCTGCCCGAGATGGACAAGGAGTCGTACGTCAAGCGGTGGAGCATCCCCGAGCGCTGCGTCGATGGGCGGCTGCCACGGCGCGGGGTCGTCGTCGACGAGTCGAGCGGGTCGAGCGGCACGCCGACCAGCTGGGTGCGCGGTCCCGACGAACGCCAGGCCACACGGCAACTGCTGCAGCTCGGGTTCTCGCGCACCGCGAAGGACCTGCCGAAGCAGCCGTTCGTGCTCAACGCGTTCTCGCTCGGGGCGTGGGCCACCGGCATGAACGTGACGGCGTCGCTCACCGAGTCGTCGATGATCAAGTCGATCGGGCCGGACCGCGACAAGATCGTGCAGACGATGCGCGAGTTCGGCACCGACTTCACGTACATCATCTGCAGCTACCCGCCGTTCCTGAAGGCGCTGTTCGAAGACGACCGTCTCGACTGGAGCGAGTACACGATCGTCGCGGCGTTCGGTGGTGAGGGCATCAGCGAGAACATGCGAGCCCACATCGAGCAGTACGCGCAGGCCGTCCTCGGGTCGTACGGGGCGAGCGACCTCGAGATCAACCTCGGCATCGAGACGCCGTTCAGCGTGCAGCTGCGTCGGGCGATCGCGGCGTCGCCCGAGCTGTCCGCCGCGCTGACGAAGCAGGCCGAGTACGGCGTGCTGCCGATGGTGTTCCAGTTCAACCCGTTCGGGTACCTGATCGAGACGAACGAACTCGGCGAACTCGTCGTCACGATCACCCGGTCCGAGAACATCAGCCCGCGGATCCGGTACAACATCCACGACCGCGGGCACGTCGTGCGGATGCGTCCACTGCGGCAGACGCTCCGCGCACACGGCTTCGACGAACTCGCCGACGCCGCCGAGCTCGACCTGCCGCTGCTGTTCCACTACGGCAGGTCCGACCTGTCCGTCGACTACAACGGCGCGGTCGTCGCACCCGACGTCGTGCGCGACGTGGTCTACGGCGACCCGGAGCTGCTCGAGGCCGTCGAGAACCACCGGCTCATCAGCTACGAGGACGACCGGGGCGACCGCCAGCTGCACATCGCGTTCCAGCTCGCGGCGGGCGCCGGGTCCTTCGACTCGGACGCGGCGCGCCCCGCGGTCATCGCCGAACTGCGGCAGCTGAACAAGGACTTCTCGAACGCGATCCGGACGGCGCCGCCGGGCACGCTGCCGACGGTGGCGTTCTACCCGTACCGGACGGGGCCGTTCCGCGAGGACGGCAAGAAGCTCAAGAACGAGTACGTGTGGCAGTTGCCGGCCGGCTCGGTGGAGCAGTGGGAGCTCGACCTGGCGTGGGTCGCGCCGAAGGAGGCGTGAGCGGGCGGTGCGGTTCCGCGCGAGGTTCCGTCTTCGGTGCGAGTCCCGGCGGGTCGCACCGGGTACGGAACCTCGCAGCGTTCGAGCTAGCCGTACTGCGGCGGCCAGTCGAACGGGGCTGGCAGGCGCGGGACCTCGCCGATCGTCGTGACGATCAGGACGACCTCGCGCCGGTTCGTCAGCTCGATGGAGCGTGGGTTGCCGATCGTCCGGCGCCCGTCCACCCACACCGTGAGCTCGCCGCGCAGGCCGCCGACGTGTTCCGGACCGAGCGAGACACCCCACTCGTCGAAGAACTGGCCGAGCGTGAACGTCTGCTCGGTGGGGGACTCGACGTGCACGATGCCCGAGGTGTCGTGCGTGTGGATCTCGGCGGCGAACTTCCCCCGGTCCGAGTGCCCGATGTTCGCCGGGACCGTCACCGGGGTGTCGCCGTCGAGGATCGTCAGGTGGGTGTGGACGTGCTCGGCGAGCCGCTCGCCCCACACGTTCCGCAGCCCCGCCGCGTCGGCACGGGCGGACAGGTCGGTCGGCCGCGGCCAGGGCGGAGCGTCGCGCGACGCCCCCGCCTCCGGCGCTGCGCAGCCGGACAGCAGCAGGAGTGCTGCCACCGCGACCGCGACGACGCGGGTCCTCACCAGCGGTCGTGGACCGTGGCGCGGAACCACGTGTCGTAGAGGTCGCGCACCGTGGCGTCCAGGCCGTCGATCTCCGGCAGGTCGCCGGCCGCCGCGTTCGACCGGGCCTGCTCCGGGTTGCGGGCTCCGGGGATCGCCGCGGTCACGCCGTCCTGTGCGATGACCCAGGCGAGCGCCGCCTGCGGCACCGAGACGGCGTCCGGCAGTGACGCTGCGAAGGTCTGTGCCGCGCGCACGCCGTCGTCGTAGTCCACACCGCTGAACGTCTCGCCCTGGTCGAAGGCCTCGCCGTGGCGGTTGTAGTTGCGGTGGTCGCCCTCGGCGAACGACGTCTCCGTCGTGTACTTGCCGGACAGCAACCCCGACGCCAGCGGGACGCGCGCGAGGATGCCGACCCCTGCCTCCAGGGCCGCCGGCAGCACGCGGTCCAGCGGCTTGAGCCGGAACGCGTTGAGGATGATCTGGACGCTCGCGACGCCGGGCCGGGCGATCGCTGCGAGTGCCTGGTCGGCCGTCTCGACGCTGACGCCGTAGGCGGCGACCGAGCCGTCGGCGACCAGCGCGTCGAGGGCGTCGTACACGGCGTCGTCGCCGATGACCTCGGACGGCGGGCAGTGCAGCTGCACCAGGTCGAGCGTGTCCTGCCGCAGGTTCGTGCGGGAACGGTCGACCCACTCGCGGAAGTTCGCTGCGACGTAGTTCGCCGGGACCTGCTCGGCGCGGCGCCCCATCTTCGTCGTGACCGTCACCGGCACGTCGGGGTTCGATGCGCGCCATGAACCGATGAGCTGCTCGCTGCGACCGTCGCCGTACACGTCGGCGGTGTCGAAGAGCGTGACACCGGACTCGACCGAGGCGTCCATCACGGCGTTCGCGTCCGCCTCGCTCACCGGACCCCAGTCACCGCCGAACTGCCACGTACCGAGACCGATGGGGGAGACTTCGCGGCCGGTGCGACCGAGGGTGCGACTCTGCATGCCGCCGAGCGTAGTCAGCGGGCTCCGGCGGTCGCTCAGCCGATGGTCCCGCGCGGTCGCTCAGCCGATCGTGGAGACGCCGCGGCGGAGCAGCGCACGGGCCGCTCGAGCACGGGGGATGACCCACACCGCCGCCCACAGGACCATGCCGGCCCAGAGCAGGATCAACATCGTCGTGATGAGGGCGTCGTGCTGGTCACGCATCGACCACGTCATCGCGATCCACAGCGTGCCGAGGACGACCTTGCCCCAGCCGGCTCCCTCGCGGTCGGCCTGCGCCTGGACGAGCGGGATCCACAGGTCGGCGGGTACTCCGACCGGGATCTGGCCCTCGGCGACCCAGTCGCGGACCAGGACTGAGTTCTCGTACCCGCCCTCGGCGCGCCAGGACCGGAGCTGCAGGTACACGGCGATCGCGGCACCTGCCGCCGCGGACGGGATGCCGACGGAGACCAGGACGGTGGTGGTCGCCTCCGTCCACGACGACAACACGAGCATGACGAGGACGACCGCGAACGCGGCACCCGTCACCCCGGAGCCGAGGAGCCGCAGCCGCCCGGATTCGTCGAGGACACCGGCACCGTTCACGAGGGAGAGGGTACCCGCCACCCCCGGGGTTCTCGGGTGCGGGTGCGCCCGAGGTTCCGCGGTGCGCCCCGAGGTTCCGAAATCTCGGCACCTCGGGCCGCTGTTCGCCCGGGATCGGCACCTCGGTGATCATCGCGCGGCATGTCGTGGAACCTCGCCACGTCCTTTTGGTTCGGACTGGAGGCCCGTCCCGCGTCGTTCTCCACAGATGCGTCCCACCGGGGTCGGGCCCGGCGCCTCGTGCGCGATGCTCTCGTCATGGGGAGCCGAGCACGACATGACCACTCGCCGAGGCCGTTCCTGGTGCGGCAGGCCATCGCGGCCGGAGCGAGCCCTGCGCGATTGACCCGTCGAGACCTCAGGGCGCCGGTCCACGGCGTCCGGGTCCGAGCGGACGTGCCCGTGACGGTCGTCGAAGCGATCGCCGTCGTCCTCCGGAGCGACCAGTTCGTCAGCCACACCACGGCCGCACGGCTCTGGGGAGCGCCACTCCCGTCGCGCCTCGACGACGAGCTCGTGCACGTGACGGCGATCGGGACCGCGCCGATCATGCGCCGGCCGCAGGTCGTCCCGCACCGGACACGCGTCGAGGGCTTCCGACCGCATCTCGTCCGCGGCATCCCGGTCAGCCCGCCGGCACGCGCATGGTTCGAGTCGGCGTCGCTGCTCACCCCGATCGAGCTCGTCGTGCTGGGTGACCACCTCGTCGGCCCGAGCGGCCTCGCCACCATCGACGGACTGGCGGCCGCGGTCGTCGCGGGGACTCGCTCGGCACGACGAGCACGAGCGGCGCTGGACAAGGTGCGGACAGGAGTCGAGTCACCGATGGAGACCCGTCTCCGGCTCGGAGTCGTCGACGCCGGGTTCCCGGAACCCGAGGTGAACGTCGACGTCGTGGACGACCGCGGTTCGTTCCTCGGCCGCGCAGACCTCGCCTGGCCGACGCTCCGGATCGCGCTCGAGTACGACGGCGACCACCACCGTGACCGCCGCACGTTCCAGCACGATCAGCGCCGGTCGAACGGGTTCGCGGTGAACGGCTGGATCGTCATCCACGCGACAGCTGCCGACACCGGGCGTCCGGCCGTGCTGTTCGAGCGACTCCGACAGGCGTTCGTCCAACGCCAGGTCGAGGGTCGGGCCCGCCGCGCGGCCTGACGAGGCTCCGAAGCGCCCCGATGCCGGGCGGACTCGTTGCGCCGAGGTTCCACAACTCGCCGCCCGTTCGTCGCCGAGGTTCCACAGCGACGCGCTCAGGGCCGCGAGATGCCGAGATTTCGGAACCTCGGGGGACGCAGCCGGGACGGGCGCGAGCGACGGGCTCCGCGCGGGTCAGCTGTGCGCCAGGAGCCAGCACATGCCGGCGGCGGCGAACGCCATCGCCCAGCTCACCAGGCTGCCGATCAGGAAGTACTCCGCCTGGTAGCCGGTCGTCTCGCGCCGGATCTCGGGGAACCGGACGATGCCCTTGGCCGCGATCAGTGCGGCGACCACCGGGAAGGCCCCCGCCACCGCGAAACCGGCCAACAGCAGCCGTTCGATCGGGCCGATCAGTCGTCCACCCTTGAGGCTCACCGTGCTGTCCCCGGACTGTTCGGCGTCGGCGTCGGAGCGTCGGCGTCGCCCGAACCGGCGGCGGAGGTCATCGGCCTCGGCGCCCGTGGTGGCTCCGCGCTGCAGTCCCGGCGGGAGTGCCTGGGCGACGACCACGTTCGCGGAGTCGACGAGGAACAGCGCCGAGCCGACACCGCCCACGACGGCGGCGAGTGGAACGGTGTCGACGAACGCCAGGCCCGAGCCGTCGTGCCAGTCGACCACGAAGCCCGTGCCGTCGGGCAGCGGCCCCCAGAGCAGCAGCACGGCGACGGCGACGGCGAGCAGGACCGCGGGCCAGGACCCGGACCGCCGCAGCAGCCCCCGGGTCGTCGGCGCGTCACGGTCGTTGTCGGCGGTCCCGGCACCGGCTCGGACCGGCGCGGTCGTGGCGATCCACGCCGCCGCGAGCACCACCGTGACGAGGACACCCCACACGGGGACACCGAGACCGAGCCACGCCACGGCGGACACCCCGGCCCACAGCACGACGACCGCGATGGTGGTCAGCGTGCGCTGCCGGTGTGCATCGGCACCGGTGCGGGCCCGGACGACGTCGCCCAGACCGATGAGTGCGAGGAGGATCCCGGCGAGCATCAGCGTTCCTGTCCCACGAGGACCCGGAGGCCCTCGACGATCGCGGCCACACCCGACTTCTGCACCGACTGGGACACCGCTGACGGGGTGATCCCCTCGGTCGCGGCGATCTGCGCCTGGGTCCGGCCCTGGACGAGGCCGAGCGCGATGCGTCTCGTCCGGGGCGTCAGGCGGGCCATGACGTGGTCGCGGCTGAGGAAGTAGGCGTTCACGAGTCGCTCCTCGGTGCCGTGGCGATCGTCGGACGCGTGGAACCACGACCGGAGGAAGGACGTCCTGCCGTCTTCACGGCGGTGCGTCTCGTTGATGGCGTCGCGGGCGGACCACCACGCCGGGCCGTCCTGGAGCGGACCGCTCGTACCGGACCCCACCGTCCGCACCGTCCCGCGACCCATCCCGAGCCGGACCTGCACCGTCGGTGGCAGGGCGAGCATGGCGGCGGTGCTGGCGACGAGCGCGTCGGTGAGCGTGGCGTAGATCACCTGGAATTCGTCGCCGACGGTCGCGTGCACCGGGTCCACCGGGGTGACGTCGGTCGTCTCGCGGAACGCCTGCTCGACCTCGCGCTGTGCGGCGGGGCGGTCGTCGAGCGTTCGTGAGTCGACGAGGTCGAGGATCACGGCGTAGACGGGGTCGTCGGACATGGGTTAAGTGTACGGCTTACTATCGGCGAAATGAAGCCGAGCGCTGAACTGGCCAACGGACGGGATGTCCAGCGCAACGATACGGGGAATCGACCTCTAGGATCGTGTCGCGGGCTCTTAGCTCAGTTGGTAGAGCACTTCGTTTACACCGAAGTGGTCGGCGGTTCGAGCCCGCCAGAGCCCACCGCAGACGCGATCACGGGGGGTCCGATGAACAGCCGACGACACGAGCCGGTCCGACAGCACTCCGTCGACTTCTTGCCGGGAACGAGTGGGAACCCGGTCGCCCCGTTCCAGCGCGACCACCAGCCCGGACAGGGTCCGATCCGTCACGACTGGGTGTACCTCGTCCCGATCGGCGCGGTCTTGGTCGGCGGGGTCATCGCGTTCTTCGTGTGGGGGAACTGACCGCACCGCCTGACGACCGCACCGGTCCGCGCGACCGACGCGGGGCAGGTCACGCGCGCCGACGGCGGACGGGAGGCACGGTGCGGGCCTGCACCGCGCCTCCCGTCCGTCCCTCGGTCGCGCCCAGGGCGCGACGTCAGCGCTCGACGTCAGCGCTCGACGTGTTCCAGGTCTGCCAGCAGTGATTCGTGGACCGGCTCCCAACCGAGCGTGCGACGCGTGTGCTCACTCGACGCCGGCTGGTCCATCACGAAGATCGGGGCGAACGCCCCGAACGTCTCATCCGCGACGCGCTCGACCGGCAGTCCGAGCCGTCGGCCGATCACCTCGGCGAGGTCGCGCACCCGGTCGCCCTCGTCGGCCACGGCGTGCCAGACCGTGCCGGCCGGTGCGACCTCCAGCGCCAGTCGGAAGAGCACGGCAGCGTCCCGAGCGTGCACGGCGGGCCAGCGCTGTTCGCCGTCTCCGGGGTACCCGGCCACGCCGCTGCCTCGGGCCGTCTCGGTGAGGATGCCCGCGAAGCCGCCCGTGCCGTCGGCGTGCACGGTCCGCGGCAGGCGGATCGCCGACACCCGGACGCCGCGCTCCGCGAGCTCGAGCGCGGCGAGCGTCGACCGAGCGCGGCCGGCGACCGGTCCCTCGAGGGGCAGAGGGTCGGCCTCGGTCGACGCCCTGCCCGGGACCCACGGGGTGCCGGACACGACGACGAACGGGCGGTCGGAGCCGACGAGTTCCTCGCCGAGTGCGGCCATCGCGTCCGCCTCCTCGGCGATGCCCCGGGTCAGGGCGTCCGGCGAGCTGAAGTCGCTCGAGAACGCGAGGCTGACGACGCCGTCGGCGGCGCGAGCACCGGCACGCAGGACGTCGAGGTCGCCGAGACCGCCCCGGATCGGTTCTGCGCCCGCCGCGGTGAGGGCTGCGGCCGAGCGTTCCGAGCGGGCGAGCGCAGTGACGCTGTGGCCTGCGGCGATGAGTTCGGCGACGACGGCCGTTCCGATGGTGCCGGTGCCGCCGGTGATGAAGACGCGCATGAGATCCTCCAGTGATGGGACAAGTGTCTCGTCACCGTACACCTGTGATGAGACAATTGTCCCGTCCCGTAGGATGCTTCCATGGCGCGATGGGAACCGGGAGCTCGGGAACGGCTGGTCCTGGCCGCCGTCGACCTGTTCTCCGAGCAGGGGTACGACGAGACGACCGTGACGCAGATCGCCGAGCGAGCGGGGGTCACGAAGAGCACCTTCTTCCGACACTTCCCGGACAAGCGCGAACTGCTCGTCGCCGGGCAGGAGACGCTGAGCCGCTTGTTGTCCGAGGGGATCACCGACGCAGCGCCCGAACGTTCACCGCTCGACGCCGTCGCCGCTGGGCTCGAACGTGCATCGGGCGAGATGGGTCCGATGAACCGCGAGCTGGGACCGCGACTCAAGGCCGCGGTCGCTGCGAGCGCCGAACTGCAGGAGCGCGACGCCCTGAAGAGCGTCGGGATGGCCGCCGCGATGACCGATGCGCTCATCGAGCGCGGGGTCGCGGAACCGACGGCCCGGCTCGCGAGCGAGATGGGCGTGCTCGCCTTCAAGCAGGGGTTCGACCGGTGGGCCGGTGCGGCACGCGCTGATGACGACGGACTCGCGGGTCATGCGCTCGCAGCGTTCGCCGAGCTGCGGGAGGCTGCTGCGGCGCTCCGGTGAGCACCGCCGACGCGGTACGACGAGGCCGTTGTCGCACGACGTCGACCTCGTCGTTCCGCATCGGGTCAGCGCCCGACCAGCGCCCGACCAGCGCCCGCCCAGCGCCCGGGTCAGCCGGCCACCGCGTGCGGGTACTCGTCCGAGCGGCCCTGGAACGCGAGGATCGCCGGGTTGCGCACGTGGCCGTCCTCGATCTCGACGGCGCGTCGGATCGTGTCCGAGTCGGCCCACGCGGCCGCGCCCGCCATCACCGGCCGGAGGAACGGCATCAACGCGTCGCTGATCTCCCACGTCGTCGAGTTCCAGAGCAGCGAGGGGCTGTGGTCGACGGCGTAGTAGTTCGTGCTCTCGCCGACGGTGGTCATCGGTTCGGCGAAGGTCGTCGCCTGCGCCCACTCGAACCCCATCCCCACGTCGATCGAGACGTCGACGATGAGGCTGCCCGGACGGAACACGCCCAGGTCCTCGGTGCGCAGGTACGTGAGCGGCGCGTTCGGGTCCTGGAGCGTGCAGTTCACGACGATGTCGTTCTCGGCCAGGTACGGCGCCAGCGGCACCGGACCGTCCTCGGTCTTGACCGTGTTGCCGCTGGGGTCGTGGTCGTCCTGGCTGATCTGCAGCATGTCGACGGACGGGATCGGCGATCCCACGGCGGCGATGTCGCGATTGGTCAGGACGCGGACGTCGTGGATCCCGTGGGCGTTCAGCGCGGTGACGGCACCGCGGGCGGTAGCCCCGAAGCCGATCACGACCGCGGTGAGGCGGCGGCCGTAGTCCCCGGTGGAACCACAGAGCTGCAGGGCGTGGATGACCGAGCAGTAGCCCGCGAGCTCGTTGTTCTTGTGGAACACGTGCAGGCTGAACCCGCCGTCCGACCGCCAGTGGTTCATCGACTCCCACGCGATGAGGGTCAGGCGCTTGTCGATCGCGACCTGGGTGAGGGCGGGGTCCTGCACGCAGTGCGGCCAGCCCCACAGGACCTGCCCGTCCCGCAGGTCCTCGAGGTCGGACACCTGGGGCTTGGGCAGCAGGACGACGTCCGACGCGGCGATGAGCTCGGCTCGGTCCGCCATGGCGCCGACGAGGGGTTCGAGCTGGTCGTCCGTGACGCCGAAGCGGCGACCGTACCCGCGTTCCAGGATGATGTTCGCGCGCAGGTCGGGGTCGATGCGCTCGAAGTGGGCGGGGTGGATCGGGAGGCGGCGTTCGTCGGGTTTCCGCGACTCGGCCAGCACCCCGAGGTGCAGCAGCGGCGATGCTGCCGGTGTTTGGGTCATGGTGCACTCTACGGCCGCTTGCCGCCGCCGAGCGGCCGAGCCGTCGAGCCGTCGAGCGGCCGAGCGGCCGAGCGGCCGAGCGGCCACGTCACCCGCGGCGGTCGGCGAGCGCCGTGAGCACCAGGGTCTCCATGTCGGGGCCGTCCGTGGCCTCGTGGTCGATCAACAGCCCGTGCATCCCGGCGGCCCAGGCCGCCTCCACGTCGTGCGCGACACTGTCCCCGACGAACAAGCAGCCGCTCGGCTCGACGCCGAGTTCGGCGGACAGGGTCTCGAACGCGCGACGGTCCGGCTTCTGCACCCCGATCCGCTCCGAGGTGCACACCACGTCGACTGCGTCGAGCAAGCCGGTGCGGCGCAGCTTGTCGACCTGCTGCGTCTCGGTGCCGTTCGTCAGCACGCCGATGCGGTACCCCTGCACACGGAGCGTCCGCAGCAGCGGCAGGCTCCCCGGGTACGCACGCCACGATGCCTCGTACTGGTGCCGGTACGCGTCGAAGAGCTCGTCCAGCCCACCGTCGTCGGCGGGGATCGGCACGCCGAGCGCGGGAAGGACGGCCCGCAGCCGTTCGCGCCGCTGCTCGGGGAAGCTGATCTGCCCTGTTCGCCACCGCTCGAACTGCTCGGTCTCGGCGGCGAACCAGCGGCCGATGGCGAACGCCGAGGCGTGCACGCCGAGTGACTCGAGGAACCGGGCGGCACCGGCGGTCGCTGCGCCACGGTGGTCGAACAGCGTCCCGTCGAGGTCGAACCCGACCGCTCGCAGATGCGCCATGTCCTCAGCGTAGGGACGGCGACCTCGACGACCTGACGTGATGCGGTTCTCCGCACGAAGTGGGCCGGCCCGTCGGCGCTCGGCCAGGATGCACTGGGAGGCGTCGTCCTGCCGGAAGAGGAGTCACCCCATGCGGGTCCTGAGCTACGTCCTGCTCATCGTGCTGATCACGGCGCTCACCCTCGGGGGCACCCTGCTGGCGGTGTTCGAACTCAGCGACGTCTCGGACGTCCTGATCATCGCGGTGAGCGTCAGCATCCCGATGTTCGTCGTCGGACCTGCGGTGGTCGGGTCGTTGGCGGGCTACTGGGACCACCGGTCGTCCACGGACAGCTCCCGGTACCTGCGGTGGTGGCTGCTGGGCGTGGTCGCCGTGGACGTGGCGGGTGCGGTGGTCATCGTGCTCGCGTCGGTCTCGGCCGGTGCGCCGGTCTGGGTGCCGGTCGTGCTGATCGGGGGAGCGGCGGCGCTGCTGGTGATCGCGCGTCCACTCGGTGCGCTGTTCCGGCGCACGGAGCCGTCGCCGTCGGCGTACCCGGTCGGCTACCGGTTCGGACCGGCCGAACTCCGCCACACGATCGTGGTGATCGCGGTGACCTTCGGCGTGTCCATCGTCGTCGTGACGATCGGCGTGGTGGTCCTGGCCGCCCTCACCGGGGACGACCCCGCTGGACTCACCCAGGCGGCCTTCCTCGCCGGCCAGCTGGTCTTCACTGCGACCGCGTTCGCGGCCCTGCTCCAGTCGCTGCCGTTGAACGGGCTCTTGCGGGCGTCCGCCGGCCACGACCTCGGTCGACTCCGTCGCTTCGCGAAGATCGTGGCCCGCGGCGCGGACCTGCCGCTCGACCCGGCTGAGCAGGTCGGCGCCGTCCGGTACGCCACGGTGGTCCCACTCGCGCTGCGGTTCCAGCTCGCGTACATCGGGCTGCTCTACACAGCGCTCGCGTTCCAGATGGTGTCGACGTGGATCCGCGGCGACCTCGGGATCCTGCCGCCGGTGTTCCTCGCGCTCATGGTGGCGGTGCTCGTCTGGATCGTCCCGCTGACGCTCCGCCGGATCCGCCGTGCGACGGCCTACGCCGCGCGGCACGCGGACCTGGTCGACATCGACCAGACTTGATCCGTGTCCCAGACGATCCACTTCCACCAGAAGCACCACGACGCCGTCCAGCGCGGCGAGAAGGTCACGACGGTGCGCTGGCACGAGGACGTCCGCACCGGCCCCGCGGTGTTCGTCCTCGACGAGCACCCCTCGGCGACGCCGTTGGCCGGCCAGGTCACCGAGGTGACCGACCACCGCCTGGCGGAGCTCACCCCTTGGGCAGCGCACCAGCCGGCCGACACCGACATGGTCGACTTCGCCCGGCAGCTGCGCGCCAACTACTACCCGGACATGCCGGACGACGCAGTGGTCCAGGTCGCGGTCATCGCGCTCGACGCGACGCCGTCTGCGTGACGTCCGTCAGGGCGGTGGACGGGACGACCTGACGGACGGGAGGCGCGGTCCGGGCCCGCCCCGCGCCTCCCGTCCGCCCGTCGGCCCTGCCCAGGGCGCGTGGCGCGCGCTCGACCGGTCACCGGTGCAGCGTGGCCTTCGGGTACTCCCCGTAGCGGCTCGTGTACTCCGCCGAGAACCGGCCGAGGTGGGCGAACCCCCAGCTGCGGGCGACCTCGCTCACCGAGGTGGTCGCGGTGTCGAGTCGCAGCAGGTCGCCCCGGACGCGCTGGAGCCGGACGGACCGGACGTAGGCCGACGGCGGCATCCCGAACAGCCGCTGGAACGACTCCTGCACGGCACGGACGCTCAAGCCGGACACCGCGGCGAGGTCCGACACGGCGATGGGTTCCGCCGCGTGCTCGTGCACGTGGTCGACCGCTCGCCGGATCCGGGCGTTCCGGGGTGCCCACAGGGCGCTCGACGGTTCGGCGGCCTTCGGTGGGTACAGGGCGAGGAAGGCGACGGCGACGGCCCGGGTGGCGTCCGACCAGGCGGTGGAGGCCACACCCTGCGCCGCGAGGACCCGACGAGCGGACTCGAGGACCTGCCGCCAGCGCACGACGGCGTCCGCTGCGGGGACGGCACGCTCGTCGAGGTGCAGGCCGCCGGAGGGCAGGCCGTGGCGCTCCTCGGCGACGGACCGCACGAACGCGCGGGTGAGGTGCACCATGACGGCGTCGTGGTTGCTGGCCTCGACCACGGCGCGTCGTTCGGTGGGCATCAGCGCCGGCACGCCGTTGTCGACCGGCCCGCCGCCGCGCAGGAGGTCGAGCGTGACGACGCCGCCGAGCACCAGGACGACGACGTACGCGTCGTCGGGGGCCACGGTGCCGCGGACGTAGCCGCGCATCTGCGACCGGCGGAGCGTCACGTTGCCGTCACCGACGGCCAGGTACCGGAACGAGTACGCCCCGGTGGTCGGACGGGTCTGCCAGGAGGTGCCCGTGACGAGGCCCGGCAACTGCTCGAGGGCCTGTTCGGGCGAGGACGCCGAGGCCTCCAGGCGGACCGGTGCGGCAGCGGTGGCGGTGCTCGGTTCGGTGGTGGTCGCGGATGACGTCTCGTCGACGGATTGTTGCGGCACGGTGACACTCCCTGATCGTCTCGAGGAACACAGGAGTTCCGGCGACCGGGGTCCGGGGCAGCTGCCGCCAAGCTACGTCGGTCCTGCTCCGGGCACAAGGGCGGTGATGATGCTCCTGTTCCGCGCGGTGCGCGCTCTCCTACGTTCCGTGACGAATCACTGCGCCCCGTTACGTCGACGCTCGTGCGCGTCGCTCGCTCGTGTTTGCATCGCTCCACTGACGAGGGAGTGTTGCATGACGCACGTCGAACGCACCGCCCGCGCGGCCACGGTGCCGTTGCGGATCGCGGTGTTCTCGCACGGCACCGAGGCGCCGCCGGCGACCCGGGCCTACCGCGAGGAGCTCGAGCTCTTCACCGCGGCGGAACGCCTCGGGTACGACGGGGCCTGGGTCCGCCAGTTCCACTTCCGACACGACGACGCACCGGCGCGCGGCGGACTGCCGTCACCGTTCGTGTTCTTCGCGGCCCTCGCCGAGCGGACGTCCACCCTGCGGCTCGGGCTCGGAGCGGTCACGCTGCCGCACGAGGACCCGGTCCGGGTCGCCGAGGACGCCGCCGTCCTCGACGCGATCAGCGACGGACGGGTGGAACTCGGCGTCGCGAACGGTGGCGGCCCGGAGACCCTCGACGTCTTCGCGCCCGGTCTGGTCGGGGCCGACCACGACACCCGTCGTGCCGCGTTCGACGAGCAGCTCGCACGGCTGCTCGACGCGCTGCGTGGTGCGTCACTCGGCACGGGGACCGCACGCCTGAACCCGGACGGCAGCGGGCTGCTCGACCGGATCTGGGACGCCACGCTCAGCGCCGAGAGCGCCGCGATCGCCGCCCGTCGGGGGCACGGGGTGCTGATCGGCACCACGCAGACCGTGCCGGCCGAGGTGACCGCGGACGCCTACCACGCCGCACTGCCGGACGGCGCTGTTCCCCGCGTCGCGCTCTCGACGGCGATCTACCCGGCCCCGGACCGCGAGACCGCGCTGCGCGAGGCGCGTGCGGGCATCGAGGCGAAGTACGCGTGGGGCGAGTCGTTCCTGCCGCCGGCGACGACCCTGGCCGAGAAGGCCGCGTCGCTCAACCTGCACTACGGCACGGCCGACGACATCGCGGAGTCGATCGCGTCGAAGCCGTACTCCCGGTACGCGACGCAGCTCAACGTGCAGGTCGACGACGGCTACTCCGACGTCGGTGCACGGACGGACGCCCTCGCGCTGTTCGCCGAGCAGGTGGCCCCGCAGCTCGGCGCCGTCCTGGCCCACGAGGCGGTGACGGCATGACCCGCGACGGCGGCCTGGTGCTCGGCGGGATGGTGTTCTACCCCGGCGGCGAGCACGTCACGAGCTGGCGCCTGCCGGGCAGCGAACCGGACGCCTACCTGGACGTCGAGTACTACGTCCGGTTCGCGCAGACGCTCGAGCGCGGTGGGTTCGCGACGCTGTTCATCGCCGACGAGCTGTACGTGTGGGACCGCTTCGCATCGGGCATCGACCACGCCGTGAACATCCGCACCGAGCCCTTCACCCTGCTCGGTGCCCTGTCGCAGCGGACCGAGCACATCGGGCTCGCCGCGACCGTCTCGACCACCTACAACGAGCCGTACCACGTGGCCCGGAAGCTGGCGTCGATCGACCACCTGAGCGAGGGCCGGGCCGCCTGGAACCTCGTCACGAGCGCCTCGGACGAAGAGGCCTGGAACTTCGGTCGCGACGCGAACCTCGACCACGCCGTCCGCTACCGCCGGGGTGCCGAGTTCGTCGACGTCGTGCAGGGCCTCTGGGACAGCTGGGACGACGACGCGTTCCTGTACGACCAGGAGTCCGGGTACTTCGCGAAGCGCGACGGACTGCACGTGCTCGACCACGAGGGCGAGTTCTTCCGCGTGCGCGGGCCGCTCAACATCGCCCGGCCGCCGCAGGCCCACCCGGTGCTGTTCCAGGCCGGGGCGTCCGAGGCCGGCCGCGCGCTGGCCGGGGCGAAGGCCGAGGGCGTCTTCACCCTCTGGCAGGACGACCTCGCCGACGCGCAGGCCCTGTACGCCGACTACAAGCGCCGCGCCGTCGAGCACGGACGTGACGCGTCGTCGATGCTGATCCTGCCGGCGGTGTCGCCGGTGATCGGCGACACCGAGGCCGACGCGCTGCGGCAGCTCGACGAGATCGAGGAACTGACTCCGGACCGCGTCTCGCTCGACCTGCTGTCCCACTACCTGCAGACCGACCTGTCCGACCGGCCGCTCGACGCACCGTTCGAGCACGTCTTCGACGAGACGGCGATCAACCAGTCGAAGTCCGTCTACGAGTCGATCCGCCGCATCGCCGCCGAGGCCACCACGCTGCGCGAGGTCTACCGGACGATCCTGCGCCGTCGGTTCCTGCCGGGCACGCCCGAGCAGATCGCCGACTGGCTGACCGAGCGCTACCAGCAGGACGCCGCCGACGGCTACATGCTCGCGTTCTCGTCGATCCCGGTGAGCGTCGACCGGTTCGTCGACCAGGTCGTGCCGGAGCTCGAACGTCGTGGCGTGTACGACCGCACGTACCGCGGCGACACCCTGCGGGAGCACCTCGGGCTGGCGCGACCGGCGAGCCGGTACGACGGTTCGGCAGCCGCGCCCGCGCCCGCGGCTGTCGACCAGGAGGCGTCCGCATGAGCGACCGCATCCTGCTGGGCGCCTTCGCCTTCCACCCGGGCGGCGCGCACGTCACCGGGTGGCGGCACCCGTCCTCGCGCCCCGCCGAGCACCTGAGCATCCGGCACCACCGCCACATCGCGCAGACCGCCGAGCGCGGGGTCTTCGACACGCTCTTCCTCGCCGACGGCCTGTACTTCTGGGACCGGTACCCGTCGGGCGTCGACCACTACGGTGCGCTGCGGCCCGAACCGTTCACGCTGCTCGCCGCGCTGTCTCAGGTGACGTCGCGGATCGGCCTCGCCGCGACCGTGTCGACGACCTACAACGAGCCGTACCACGTGGCCAGGACCCTCGCCTCGCTCGACCACCTCAGCCGTGGGCGAGCCGCGTGGAACCTCGTCACGAGCCGCTACGACGAAGAGGCTCGCAACTTCGGTGGTGACGCCCACATCGACCACTCCCGGCGGTACGAGCGCGGTCGCGAGTTCGTCGACGTCGTCAACGGGCTGCTGGACAGCTGGGACGACGACGCGATCGTGGCCGACCCGTCGTCCGGGGTCTTCGCGCGCCGCGACGGCCTGCACCGTCTCGACCACGAGGGCGAGTTCTTCCGGGTGCGCGGGCCGCTCAACATCGCCCGGCCGCCGCAGGGCCACCCGCTGCTGTTCCAGGCCGGCGGGTCCGAGTCCGGGCTGGAACTCGCCGCCGACACGGCCGACGCGGTGTTCACCCGTGGTGGCTCCACCGCGGACGTCCGACGCTTCGTCGACGACCTGCGCGCCCGCGCCGTCCGGCACGGCCGCTCCGCCGACGCGGTGAAGATCATGCCGTCGGTGATGCCGGTCGTGGGGGAGACCGCCGCCGACGCCCGAGCCGAGGCGGACGCGATCCTCGCCCTGACGCCGGACGCTCTCATCCTCGAGGACGTGTCGCACCAGATCGGGCAGGACCTGTCCGGCCGCGACGTCGACGTGCCGTTCGACTACGCCGAGGAGTTCGACACCTCGAACGAGACCCGTTCGCCGAAGCCCGCGGTCGACCGGCTGCTCGCCGACGGCCCCGCGACGCCCCGCGACGTCTACGCGTGGTCGTACCGCCGCAGCCTGCTGACGGGCACCGGACCGGAGATCGCCGACCGGTTCGAGGAGCTCGCCGACGACGGTGGCGCCGACGGCTTCATCGTGCAGTTCCCGTACCTGCCCGGCGGGATCGACCGGTTCGTCGACCACGTCGTGCCGGAACTGCAGCGCCGCGGCCGGACCGCCACGGCGTACGACGACCTCACCCTGCGCGAGCGCTTCGGACACCCCCGGGTGCCGGACCGCGCGCACCGCTGACCGCACCACCCCTCCCAGCACCGCACCCCTGCAACCCGAACCCCTAGGAGTCATCCGTGACCGTCGACCTCACGTCGCGGCGGCGTCGCCTCAAGCGCCTCGCCCTCGCGGCCACCGCGTCCGCCCTCGCCCTCACGCTCGCCGCGTGCTCGTCCGGCGGCGACGCCTCGCCCGGATCGTCCTCGGACACCGGCACCTACACGCTCGGACTCCAGGAGCCCGACAGCACGATCAACCCGCTCACCACCTCGGACTACAACGCGATGTTCATCGTGGGGTTGGCGTCCGAGGGCCTGCTCAGCCAGGACGCGAAGGGCAAGCTCGAGGGCCGTCTGGCCGACTCGTGGAAGGCGTCGTCCGACGGACGCACCTGGACGGTGCAGCTCCGCGACGACCTGCAGTTCTCCGACGGTGCCGCGCTCACGAGCAAGGACGTCGTCGCGACGTTCGACTCGATCATCGGCAAGGACAGCCAGTCGCCCGGCAAGTCGAGCTTCGACGGCATCCTGCAGTCGGTCGCCGCCGACGGTGCCTCGACCATCGACTTCACGCTCGCCAAACCGTACGCCGACTTCCCCTACCTGCTCACGGGCTCGAACACGACCATCCAGCCGGCCGGCTTCGACGCCGGCGCGAACTGGGCCAAGCAGCCCGTCGGCGCCGGACAGTTCGTGCTGACGAAGTACTCGGCCGGCCAGGGCGCCACGTTCACGAAGAACCCGGACTACTGGGACGCGAAGGACGTGGAGCTGCAGCAGGTCGACGTGAAGTTCTACGCCGACGACCAGGCCCAGCTGCTCGCGTTCCAGAGCGGGGAGATCGACCAGATCGCCGCCAGCCCCACCGCGACGTCGACACTGCAGGCCTCGGACTACACCGAGACCGAACCGTACTTCAACAAGTTCGACGGCATCTTCCTCGACGTCACCAAGGCGCCCTTCGACGACCCGAAGGTCCGTGAGGCCTTCGCCCTCGCGCTCGACCGCGAGGAGATCGTCAAGACGGTCTACGGCGGAGCAGCCGAGGTCGGCAACGACACCACGTTCTTCCCGAGTTCGGCGATCCAGCCGAAGGGACTCGAGCAGCGCGAGCAGGACAAGGCGAAGGTCGCGGACCTGCTCGGCGGCAGGACGGTCTCGTTCGAGATCACGACGCTCGACGCCGAGAAGGCCCTCGCCCAGGTGGTGCAGCAGCAGCTCGAGGCGGTCGGCGGGTTCGACGTCACCCTCAAGGTGCTGACGAGCGCGCAGTACTACGCCGACGGCGACGACACCCCGTGGCTGAACGCCCCGGTGACGATCACCAACTGGGCGCAGCGCCTGCCCGCGCAGTACGTCGACCTGATCTACCGCGACGGCGCCGTCTGGAACGCCTCGAAGTACTCGAGCCCGGAGCTCGAGCAGCTGACCGACCGGTACGAGTCGACGACCGACGAGTCGGAGCGGCAGGACCTGGCGAACCAGATCGCCGAGATCGAGTGGACCGACCTGCCCGTGATCGTCCCTGCGTTCGCGTCGAGCAGCATCCTGCTGCAGAAGCGCGTCACGGGCACCTTCCGGTCGGGGCAGGACTTCCCGGGCGGGTTCGACTTCCGGGGCATCGGGGTCACCGCGTCATGAGCACCGCGCGCCGCCGTCGTCTGCTGACCCTGGTCGGGCAACGGGTCGTCCAGATCCCGCTCGTCCTGGTCGTGGTCTCCGTCCTGACGTTCTGGCTGGTCCAGGTCGTGCCGGGGGACCCGGGCCGGAACGCCCTCGGGCAGTACGCGACGGCGGCGCAGGTGCGCGCGTGGAACGTCGACCACGGGCTCGACGGGTCCCTCGTCAGCCGGTACCTGCACTGGATCGGCGGGTTCGTCACGGGGGACTGGGGCACGAGCTTCGTCTACTCCGAGCCGGTCCGCGACCTGGTGCTCGGCCGTCTCGGCAACTCCCTGCTGCTCGGCGCGTACGCGTTCGTCATCATGGTGCCGGTCGCGATCACGCTCGGTGCCGTGCAGGCGTACCGGCAGGGTCGCCGCTCCGACCGGGCCGTCACGGTCGGGCTGCTGACGATCTCGGCGGTGCCGGAGTTCGTCGTCGGGATCGTGCTGCTGCTCGTCTTCGCGGTCTGGCTGCGGGTGGTGCCGGTGCAGGCGTCCGGTGCGCTCGACGCCGGGTTCGGCGAGCGGCTCCGGGTGCTCACGCTGCCCGCCGTGGTGCTCGCCCTGGCGTACCTCGCCGTCCTGACCCGGATGGTGCGTGCGGGGACGATCGAGACGATCCGGTCGCAGTTCCACCGCACCGCCGTGCTCAAGGGCCTGACCACCGGCCAGGTCGTCCGCCGGCACGTCGTCCGCAACGCGCTCATCCCGACGTTCTCGGTGCTCGGCATCTACCTCGGCACCCTGCTCGGCGGCAGCGTCATCGTCGAGACCCTGTTCTCCTACCCGGGCCTCGGCGCGCTGCTCGTGTCGGCCGCCGAACGCAAGGACGCCCTGCTGCTCGAGAGCGGGGTGATGCTCGCCGGGGCGCTCTCGCTCGGCGCGCTCCTGCTCACCGACCTGCTGTTCGTGGTGGTCGATCCCCGGATCCGCTTCGAACGGGTGGCCACCGCATGACCGCCGTCGTCCCCGGCGCCGTCGAGACCGACGGGGTCGCCGGTCGTCCGTCGGCGTCGATCACCACGGGCACCGCACGGGTCACCCGCCGCGGGTGGCGCGGACTCCTCCGGCGTCCCACGTTCCTGGTCTCCGTGGCGATCCTGCTCTGGTGGGTCGTCCTGGCCGTGGGCTGGCACCTGCTCGGCCTGCAGCCCTTCGCCCGCACCGGCGAGCTCCTGCAGGCGCCGAGCGCTGCGCACTGGTTCGGCACCGACTCGCTCGGCCGTGACGTCTTCGCCCGCGTCGCCGCCGGGGCACGGCCGGCGCTCGTCATCGGCCCGTTCGGCGCGGCGCTGGCGACCGTCGTCGGCGGCACCCTCGGCCTGCTCGCCGGCTACCACCGCGGCTGGGTCGACACCGCCCTGATGCGGTTCTTCGACGTGCTGCTCGCGTTGCCCAGCCTGATCTTCCTGGTCGTGCTCGTCGGTGCGTTCGGGGTGTCGACGCCCGCGCTCGTCCTCATCGTCGGCGTGCTCTTCGCGCCGGGCATCGCGCGGATCGTCCGGGCCGCGGTGCTCGTCGAGATGGGCAAGTCCTACGTCCAGGCCGCACGGCTGCAGGGTGAGAGCGCCGTCCGGGCGATGGTCACCGAGTTGCTGCCGAACGTGATCGGGGTCTTCGTGATCCAGGCGGTCCTGAGCCTCGGTGCCGCGATCTTCATCACCGCGTCGCTGTCGTTCCTCGGGCTCGGTTCGCAACCACCGGCCGCCGACTGGGGGCTCGACATCAACGCGAACCGCGCCTACCTGCAGGCCGCGTGGTGGACGGTCGTGTTCCCGGGTGTCGCCGTGGCGTCGATCGTCGTGTCCGCGAACCTGATCGCCGACAACCTCAAGGAGGTCTCCGAGTGACCGAGCAGACCGGCACGAGCCAGCAGCCCCGGACCACCGGCACGACCGACGCACTGGTCCGCGTCGAGGGGCTCACCGTGTCGTACCGCGGCACCCGGGTGGTCGACGACGTCGCGTTCGTGATCGAGCCCGGTGGCTCGTACGGGCTCGTGGGCGAGTCCGGCTCCGGCAAGAGCACCGTCGCCGGCACGCTGACGGCGTCGCTCGGCCCGGACGCCGCCGTCGGGTCGTCGGCGCTGGTCGTCGACGGCGTCGACGTCGCGTCCCTGCGCGGTGAGCGCCTCCGGCGGTTCCGGCGCGACGTCGTGGCGGTCGTCCACCAGGAACCCGGCCTCGCCCTCAACCCGACGATGACGGTCGGACGCCAGGTCGCCGAGGTCCTGCGCGCCACGGGCTCCGGCCGCGCGACTGCGGACACCGCGACGATCGAGGCGTTCACCCGGGTCGGGCTGCCGTCGCCGACGACGATCGGGGTCCGGTACCCGCACGAGCTGTCCGGCGGTCAGCAGCAGCGCGTCGCGATCGCGATGGCCCTGGTGGCCCGTCCGCGCCTGCTCGTGCTCGACGAACCCACCACCGGCCTGGACAGCACGGTCGAGGCGGGCATCATGGCGCTCATCGACGAGCTCCGGACCGAGATCGGCTTCGCGACCCTGCTCATCAGCCACAACCTGCCGCTGGTCGCGGCGCACTGCGGACGGGTCGGGGTGCTCCGCCACGGGGTGCTCGTCGAGGAGGGCACCGCGACCCAGGTGCTGCTCCACCCCACGGAGCCGTACACGAAGCAGCTCGTCGACGCCCTGCCCGACATCACGACGGGCAAGGCAGGAACGGCGGGCAAGGCGGGAACGACGGGCAAGGCGGGAACGACGGGCACGACCGCCGAGACCGCGCAGCACGACGTCCTCGCGACGATCAGGGGCCTCCGCAAGGAGTACGACGGCGCCGTCGCCCTCGACGGCATCGACCTCGAGCTGCGCCGCGGTGAGGTGCTGGGCGTCGTGGGGGAGTCCGGCTCCGGCAAGACGACCTTCGGCCGAGCACTCGCCGGACTGGTCCGACACGACGGCACGATCACGCTGGACGCCGGCGACCGGACGCCGACCGGCACCCCACCCGTGCAGGTCGTGTTCCAGAACGCGGACGCCTCGCTCAACCCGCGACGGACGGTCCGACAGGTGCTTGGACGGGCGATCCGGCTGCTGCACGGCGACGGCACCGCCGAGCAGCTCGCGGCGCGGGTCGGGCTGCCCGCCGACGTCCTCGACCGCCGGCCGGCCCAGCTGTCCGGCGGGCAGAAGCAGCGCGTCGCCATCGCCCGGGCGTTCGCCGGACCGGTGCCGCTGGTGGTGTGCGACGAACCCACGTCGGCCCTCGACGTCTCGGTGCAGGCGCGGATCCTCGACCTGGTGCTCGACCTGCAGCGCACCACCGGCACGACCTGCGTGTTCATCTCGCACGACCTCGCCGTCGTGCGCCGGGTCGCCGACCGCATCGCGGTCTTCGACGGCGGTCGTGTCGTCGACGTGGGCCCCGCGGAGCGGCTGTTCGACGCGGGCGCGCACCCGCGCACCCGCGAGCTCGTCGCGGCCGCGCTCGACCTGCGCCGGCGCGCCGGTCTGGTGGCTCCCGCGGCCTGAGCGGGGCCCTGGACCTGCGTACAGGAGACGGGAGGCCCGTGGCGGGTCTGCCACGGGCCTCCCGTCCGCCTGTCGGTCGCGTTCCGTGCCGCGGACGCTGAGCGTTCCGCGCTACTTCGCGAGGAACGCCAGCACCACGCGGTTCCACTCGTCCGGGTGGCTGACGTTGACGCCGTGCGGGCCGCCGGCCACGACGTGCAGCTCGGAGCCGGCGATCGCGGCGTGCGTGCGGGCACCCGAGCCGTCGAACGGCACGGTCGCGTCTCCGTCACCGTGGATGACGAGCGTCGGCACGGTGACCTTCGGCAGGTCGTCACGGAAGTCGGTGTTCGCGAAGGACGCCATCGCCTCGAGCGCGGCGGTCTTCGACGCCTGCTTCGCGAGCGTGAGTGCCTGCTGCCGGTCCTCCTCGGAGACGACCAGGGTGCCGTCCACCGAGAAGAAGTCGGTCGTGAACTGGTCGTAGAACGCGTCCTCGTCCTTCGTCAGGCCCGCGGTCATCTCGGCCGCCTGCTCCTTCGGCAGCGGGCCGTCCGGGTTGTCCGAAGTCTGCAGCAGGTACGGCGGCACGGCCGAGGCGAAGACGACGCTGTGCAGCCGCTCGGTGCCGTACTTCGAGAAGTAGCGGGCGACCTCGCCGCCGCCCATCGAGAAGCCGACGAGGGTGACGTCCTGCAGGTCGAGCTCGGTGAGGATCGTGTGCAGGTCCTCGGTGAGGTGGTCGTAGTCGTAGCCGGTCTTCGGCTTGTCGCTGCGACCGAAGCCGCGACGGTCGTAGGTGACGACGCGGTGTCCGGCGTCGACGAACGCCGGGACCTGCTTGCTCCAGGACTCGCCGGACAGCGGCCAGCCGTGGATCAGGACGACGGTGCGGCCGGAGCCGCCGGTGTCGTCGACGTGCAGGTTCGTGTCCTTGAAGAGCCCGTGGTGGGCGGTGATCTCGGTCAAGAGTCGCTTCCTTCCCGCGCCGCACGGGTCGCGGCACGCACCTCGTTGCTACCAGCGGGATCCCGAGCGACAGCGCGGATTGGACAGACCCCTCGGCGCCGTCTCTGGCGTCGGTGTCTGTGACGCGCGCGGCGACCACGGCCTACTGTCCAGCAGGATCAGGGAACCGTCACCGCGGCGGATGCCCCTCGTCACGAGGGAGCACCGATGAAGTACGTCAACTACGCGGGGACCGTCCGGGTCCTGACCGGTGACACGGTCGCCGACGCGGTGATCCGGTACGCGGCCGCCCTGCACCAGAGCCGGTTGAGCGACGTCGTGTCGGTCCCGACGACCGACGAGTTCGGCGCGGCCAGCACGGTGGAGCTGCTCCTCGCACCAGCGGTGGCGGTCGCCCTGGAGCCGGCGCCGGACGACGACCTGGAACCCGAGAGTGGGGCGTTCCTGGCCGAGCTGAGCCGACGGACCGAGGCGGTCCTGGCGGTCGACGCCAGCAGGTTCCCGACCGACCTCGGGCGGTGAGCGCGGTGCGCGCGGTGAGCGCGGTGGGCGCTGTGCGCGCGGTGCGTGTCGCTCCGACCGCGCTGCGGTCAGGCGACCGGTCCGTCGCCCGTCAGGTCCGAGCGGGTGTCGGCGTGGATCGTCTCAGGGTGGTCGAACGTCTGCGCTGCAGCACGCAGGCGTTCCACGAACTCACCGTTCTCGACCTCGAGCTCGTCCTCGTCCGCGTCGGCGACGACGATCTCGCTCGACGGGCCGATGAGGATCTTCGTGGTCGTCATCGTGCCGTCCTCCGCCACCGTCGGGACCGCGATCGCGTCGGCGCGACTGCCGCCGGCGAGCGCCGCGGCGTACTCGATCACGGCGTCGGCGACGTCGTCGCTCGTCAGGAACGTGGAGCGGTCGTACTGGATGTACTTCATGTCGCATCAGTCAAACGCGCGGATGCTGGTCGTCGTCCAGGAAACCCGGCGCGTCGTGCGTTGCGCGGATGCCGACATGTCGCGAGGATCATCACGTGCCCGAGATGATGCACCGCACGCAGCGGGAGATCAGGACAGACGAGCCGTCGGTCGCGGCCGAGGCACTGTCGGTGACCCACGTGACCCACGGACTCACCGTCGAGGCGACCGGAGAGGGCTTCGTCTTCGAGGAGCGCGTGCGGGGCACCGCCCTGCTCTCCCTCGAGTCGACGCGGTGCACGGGTGCCCTGAGCGGCGCGGTCGAGCCCGGGCGGGCGATGATGATCGTCTGGGTGAAGGCCGGTTCGGCGCAGGTCGACGACAACCCGGTGCAGATCGGCCGCCCCGTGCTCTACCGACAGGACCCGCAGCGGTTCCGGTGGGTGGACTTCCAGCACGACGTGCTGCGCATCGACCGGTCGATCGTCGAACAGGTCGCCGCCGAGCGCGGTGACTGGGCGCCGGGTCCGCTGGAGTTCCGTCCCCGACACGTGCCAGAGGGTGCGCCGCTCGCCGCCTGGTGGCTCATGGTCCGGTCGGTCGCGCAGGAGGTCCTGCAGGGTCCGACGGACGTGCCGCTCGAGCGGGAGCGCGAGCTCGCCCGGTTCGCGGCCGGCGGCTTGCTGACCGCGATCCCGCACTGGCCGGTGGGGCAGCACGAGCCGGTGATGGCGTCGACCGCGCGCTTCGCCCGTGCCGAGACGTTCCTGCTCGACCACGCGACCGAGCAGATCAGCGTCAACGACGTCGCCGAGGCCGCGGGGCTGAGTGTCCGAGGCGTGCAGGCGGCGTTCCAGCGGCACCACGGCATCACGCCGACGATGTACCTGCGTCGGATCCGGCTCCTGCTCGCTCGGGAACAGCTCGAGGCCGGCGACGACCGCAGCGTCGCCGAGATCGCCCGGGCGACGGGGTTCGCGCACCTGGGCCGGTTCGCGGGGAGCTACCGGCAGGAGTTCGGGGAGCTGCCGCGGCAGACGGCGCTGGCGGCGCGGGAGTAGCGGTCCGACGTTCCGTCAGCCGCCGGTCGGCGGTCGGCGGTCGGTCGTTGTCGACGGTCGGCGGTCGGTGGTCGGTCGTTGTCGACCGCTCCGCGCCGGCTCATCCGTCGGGCGTCAGAGCCGTCCGAGGCCGTCGCCGACCAGGACCGCGCCGACGAGCACGAGGACGACGACGGTCACGGCGCGCGAGTTGTGCCGCAGCCAGGTGCGGAACCGCTCCAGGTCCGCGCGGGCCGGCTCCCCACCGACCAGCGCGAAGACGATCGGCCCCGTCACCGTGGCCGTCATCAGCAGGGTGCTCGCCCCGACGAGGACGGTCGACGGCACCGCCGGCAGCTCAGCCGGGGCGAGCACGATGCCGACGCCGGACGCCAGCAGCAGGGCCTTCGGACGCAGCGCGAGCACGGCGCCCACGGCGAGCGCGACGGCGGGTCGGACGGTGCCGACCGCCGCCGTCAGGAGTGCGCTCGTCCGGCTCGGTCCCGCTGCGGCGGGGCGCCGGAACACGACCCCCGCGGCGACGACCGAGACGACCCCGAGCAGGCACTCGCCCAGGCCGAGGCCCGGTGACGCCGTCGCCGGCAGGTCCACGACGAGGACACGGCCGAGCAGCGCCGTCGCGGCGACCGTGACGACGAAGACCCCGGTCACCGAGCCGACGGCGAACAGGACGGCCGGACCGAGGCCGCGACCGCCGAGCAGCAGGGTGAGCACCGCGGCGATGGGGACGGAGCTCAGCGCACCGGCGATGGCGAGGGGCAGCAGCTGGCCGATCACGGCGAGCACGGTGCCGGTCAGACCCCTCGGTCGTCCTCGTCGACCCGGCGGACGACACGCTGTCCGGTCACGGGGTCGATCTCGGTGACGACGCTCGTCGTGGCACGGCGCGGGCGGAGCCGGAGGACGATCCCCAGCACGAGGACCAGGAAGCCGGCGACCATCAGGATGTAGCCGATGAGCTGGATGTCGATGCCGACGACCGTGAAGTCGAACGCGAACGCCATGATCGCGCCGACGACGAGCAGGAAGATCCCACCGCCGATGCTCACGGTGTCACCGCGGGTCGTGCTGTCACGGGGTTCATGGACGCAACGATCAACGGCCGGTGCCGGCGGTGCATCACCCGCCTCGGGTGATCTGCGGAGGCGTGCCAGATCACCCGCTCAGGGTGGTGCCCGACCGGTTCCGCCGCGGCTACACCTGGTGCCATGACCACAGGGGAGGCACCGTGACCACCTTCACGTACGGCCCGGCCGAGGTGTTCGTCGTCTCGTTCCGAGGCGAGCTGCCCGACGACGCCGTGCTCGGCGCGCTCGTCGACCTGACGGACGCCGAGACGGTCCGGGTCCTCGACCTGCTGCTCATCAGCCGGGCCGAGGACGGCACCGTCAACGTCCGCGAGGTCGACGACGTGACCAGGACCGGCACGTCCGGCTCGGTCGCCCTCGAAGCCCGCGGCCTGGCCGCCAACGACGACGTCGACCAGGTCGCGGACACGCTCGCGCCCGGGACCTCGGCCGCGATCGTCGTGATCGAGCAGCTCTGGGCCAAGGACCTGGCGGAGCGGTTCGCCGACAGCGGGGGCCAGCTGCTCTGGAGCGCACGCGTCCCCGCACCGGAACTCAACGACCTCGCCGCTTCGGCGCACATCGGGTAGGAGACACCATGCCGTTCCGACGATTCGGCCGACCCGGCCTGCTCGGGCTCGCTGCACGGACCGCGGTCGTGGCCGGGACCGCGTCGGCGGTCGGCGGTGCGGTGCGCGGGCACGAGGAGCGTGCGGCAGAGGACCGCGCCGCAGAGGAGCGGGTGGCAGCGGAACGCGCCGCAGCGGAACGCTCCGTGGCGGACGTCCCCGCCGCTCCCGACCTGCTGAGCGAGCTCGAGCGACTCGGCCGGCTCCGGCAGCAGGGCCTCCTGTCCGACGACGAGTTCGCCGCCGCCAAGCAGCGCCTCATCGGCGGGTGACGGACACCGACCACCTGCAGCACGACCGTTCGACAACCACGAGGAAAGGGAACCCCCATGGCCACCACGACCACGACCACCGCCACCGACTCGACCGTCGGTGTCTTCGCCACGAGTGACGAGGCCCTCGGCGCCGCCAAGGCGCTCAAGGACGCCGGGTACGGCGACGACGTCGTCTCGATCGTCGGCAAGGGCGTCAAGGACGAGAAGAAGGTGCACGGCTGGATCCCGGTCGGCAACGAGGCCGGCACGTTCGGCGGGTGGGGTGCCCTGTGGGGCGCGCTCACCGGTTGGCTGCTGCTCGGGTTCGTCTGGCTCCCGGGCATCGGGTGGGTCGCTGCCGCCGGGTGGCTGGCCAGCACGCTCGTCGGAGCCGGCATCGGTGCGGGTCTCGGCGCACTCATCGGCCTGGCCGTCCCCGAGGACGAGATCCCGCAGTACGAGGACGACCTGAAGGCCGACCGGTACCTCGTGATCGTGCACGGTGACGGCGAGACCGTCGACGCCGCCCACCGCATCCTCGACGGCGCCGGCCCGGTCCGGGTCAGCCGCTACTCCGAGTGACGACCACCACCAACGGAAGGAAACGATCATGGCAGACCTCATCGTGATCTCGTTCGACGACGACGCCAGTGCCGTCGCCGCCTACGAGGAAGTCCAGCAGCTACAGAGCGACCTCGTCGTCGAGCTGTCCGGCCTCGCGCTCGTCCGCGTCGACGACAAGGGCAAGACGCACGTCGAGACCCCTGGTCCGGCGGGCAACGTCGGGGCCGGTGCCGCCGGAGGTGCCCTGTTCGGCACCCTCCTCGGACTCCTGTTCTTCGTGCCGTTCTTCGGACTGGTGATCGGCGGTGCGCTCGGCGCGCTGTTCGCCGGGCTCGACAAGACCGGGCTGAACGCCGAGTTCCGCGACCGGGTGAAGAGCGCCGTCGCGGACGGTCGTTCCGCGGTCGTCATCTACGCCACGAAGATCACCGAGGACAAGTTCGGTGCAGCCCTCTCCCGCTTCGGCGGGACCATCGTGCAGACCTCGTTGTCGGCAGACGACGAACACGAGCTCGCGCACGACATGACCGGCGCGCGCTGAGCGTGCGCCCCGGGCGACGCGCCGCCGACACCTGACGTCGGCGGCGCGTCGCCACCCCCCCCCACCGTGGAAGGACCGGGCTCATGGGTGCGCTCATCGTCGGACTCATCGCGCCGGCGCTCGGGATCCTGCTCAGCCCACTGGCGATCATGGCCCTGGTGGCCGAGCTGCTCTCGCGGCGGTACCGCGCCAACGGCCTCGCGTTCTTCATCGGCTGGTTGCTCGCCACCGTCGTCGTCGTGGGGGTCTCCGTCGCGGTGTTCACCGCGATCGACTTCTACCCCCGGACCGACACCCCGCTCTGGACGGCCGTGGTCCGGCTGGTCATCGCACTCGGGCTGATCGCCGCCGCGGTCTGGGTGTTCCGGCGCGGCGGCCGTGACCTGCGGAAGATGTCCGAGGCGTCGACGCCAGAGCAGGTCGCGGCAGCCGCACCACAGCTGCCCGGCTGGCTGCAGAAGGTCAGCGAGTTCACGCCGGCGCGGTCCCTCGCACTCGGGTTCGGCATCTTCGCCGTCAACCCCGTCGACGCCTCGTGCGCGATCATCGCCGGCATCGACATCGCGGGCGCTCCGGTGACCGCCGGGCAGGGCGCCGCCGTGGCGATCGCCTTCGTCGCCGTCGGGGTCGCACCGATCGCCGTCCCGGTGTTCTTCGTGCTCGCGCGTGGGGACGCTGCGGCACCGCTCCTCGAGCGCCTGCGCACCTGGATCGCCGGCCACACCAACGTGCTCAACGCGGCGCTCATCCTGGTCATCGGTGTGCTGCAGCTGCAGAAGGCCGTCTCCGCCCTGATCTCCTGACGTTCGCCGCTCCCGGGAAGGACCGCAGCCCATGACCACCACCGAGGACGAACTCGCCGCACTCCGCGCCGAGAACGAGCGCCTGCGCATCCGGCTCGCCGGGCAGGACTCCGACGACATGACGGTCCACCGCCGCGGGTGGGGCTGGGCGATCCCGTCCGCCGCACTGATCGTCGTCGGGGCGCTGCTCGCACCGGTGGTGGTGATCACCACCTGGGCACAGCGCGAGGTCACCTCGACCGAGGCCTTCGTGGCGACGTTCGCGCCGCTCGCCCGCGACCGGGCGGTCCAGACGCTGGTCGCGGACCGCACGGTCGGCGCGATCGAGGACCAACTGGACGTCGCCGGGCTGACGGGAGCGCTCTTCGACGGCATCCGCGGGCTGGACCTGCCACCCCGGGCCAAGACCGCGCTCTCGGCGCTCGAGGCACCGGCGACCGCCGGCATCCAGGACCTGGTCTCCGGCACCGTGGACCGGTTCGTGGCGTCCGATCAGTTCGCCGACCTGTGGAAGCAACTGCTCCGCACCGGGCACACCCAGATGGTGGCGTCGCTCAGCGGCGACCGACGGGCAGCGGTCGCGATCGGGGCGGACGGGTCGATCGGCATCCAGCTCGGGCCGGTGGTCGCCGAGGTCAAGGAGCGGCTCGTCGACCGGGGGCTCACCTTCGCCGAACGGATCCCCGCGGTCGACCGGACCATCGTCATCGCGACGTCCGACGCGGCGGTCCGGGCGCAGACCGGGTACACCCTGCTGCAGGTGTCCGCCGTGTGGCTGCCGTGGCTCCTGGTCGCCTGCATCGCCGTCGGCGTCGTCATGGCCAGACGTCGGGCCCGGGCGCTCACCCTCGCCGCGGTCGGCGTCGCCCTCGCCATGCTCGCCACGCTCGCCGGGATCGGGATCGGACGGGTGTTCGCGGTGCGGGCGCTGGCGCCGGACCTCATGCCACGCAACGCAGCTCGAGCCGTCTACGACACCGTGGTCGCCTTCGCCGCGCACGCCGCCGTGGCCGGCGCGGTCCTCGCGGCGTGCGTGGCCCTCGTCGCGTGGTTCGCCGGCTCGTCCGACACGGCCCGACGTCTCCGGCACCTCGCCGTCCGCGGTGCCGGGGCACTCCGCCGCCGCGGCGACGCCCTCGGCATCGGCACCGGGCGGGTCGGGGTGCAGCTGTACCGGGGCAGGGTCGTCATCCGCACCCTCGTCGCGCTCGGTGCGGCCACCGTCATCGTGCTCAGCCGCCCGCTCGAGCCGGCGCTCGTCGTGTGGACCCTGGTCGGCGCGCTCGCCCTCGTCGCCGTGCTCGAGGTCCTCCAGCGTCCGGAGGGGGCTCGCGGCGATGCCGGGGTCTCACCCGGAACTGACGATCCCGTCGGTTCCGCAGCGCACTAGCGTCCGAGCACGGCATCCGGGGACCGGGGCCGCGAGGGAGACGAGGCCCCGATGTCACTCTGGAAGCGCCGACCGCACCGACCGCACCGACCGCGCCGACCCGCCGATCCGACGACGCCGAGTCACGTCGGTCCCGACGCCGGTCCCGACGCCGCGCCGGCAGCCACGGTCGGGTCGGGTCGTGGGCTGCGCATCATGCTCGGTCTCGCCGCAGCGGTCGTCATCGCCGTCGGCTGCTCCCGGTTCGCCGGCATCATCGCTCCCACGGCGCTCGCCCTCGTCGTCACCATCTGCGTCCAGCCGGCCCGGGTGTTCCTCGAACGACTCGGCCTCGCCCGGAGCCTCGCCTCGACGGTCGTCATCGTGGTGATCCTGGTGCTGCTGGTGGGGTTCTCGCTGGCGCTCGTGCTCTCGGTCGCACAGTTCGCCACGCTGTTCCCGCAGTACGCCGACCAGATGCACGCGGTGGAGGACCAACTCGGGCAGTGGTTGACGTCGCTCGGCGTCGGGCAGCAGGAAGTGCAGAGACTGCTGGCGGGGCTCAGCCCCGGCACCGTCATCGGCGCGGTGTCGGACCTGGTCGGCAGCGTCTTCGGCCTCGGCGTCGGCCTGGTCGTCGTCCTCGCGCTGATCGTCTTCATGACCCTCGACGCCGGGTGGGGGCGACTCATCGCCGACCGGCTCCGGCCGGTCCGTCCCCAGCTCGTCGAGGCGCTCACCGGGTTCACCGTCAGTGTCCGCCGGTACATGGTCGTGACGGCCGTCCTCGGCGCCGCGGTCTCCGCGCTCGACGCCCTCGCGCTGGTCCTGCTCGGGGTCCCCGGTGCGGCGCTCTGGGGCCTGCTGGCCTTCATCACCGGCTTCATCCCGAACATCGGGTACTGGATCGGCATCATCCCGCCCGTCATCCTCGCCCTGCTCGCGAACGGCTGGCAGAACGCGATCGTCGTCATCGTCGTCTACGCCGTGATCAACGGGGTCATCCAGTCCGGCCTGCAGCCGCACATCGTCGGGTCGGCGGTGTCCCTCAACCAGACCATCGCGTTCCTGTCCGTCGTCTTCTGGTCGGCCGTGCTCGGGCCGATGGGCGCCGTCCTCGCCATCCCGCTGACCCTGCTGGTCCGCGCGGTCCTGGTCGACGCGAACCCGGACGCGCGGTGGATGCGCCCGGTCCTCGGCGACGTGACCGGCCTCGGGCCCCCCACTGGGCGGACGGACCGCCGCACACCGACCGCTCCCGGCGGAACCACGACGACGAAGGGCACCCCGTGAACACCGCTCCGCTCATCGGCGAGCTCCTGCCGCAGGCCGTGACCATCGCGATCAGCCCGATCCCGATCATCGCCGCGATCCTGATGCTGCTCGCGCCGCGCGCCAGGTCGGTCGCGACGGCGTTCCTGGTCGGCTGGGTCGTCGGCATCGCGGTGGCCGTCGTGGTCGTCACCCTGCTGTCGTCCCTGATCCCGGCCGGTGACCCCGACGCGTCGCAACCCGTCGCCGGTGCCGTGAAGCTGGTGCTCGGCGTGCTGCTCGTGCTGCTCGCCGTGCGGCAGTGGCGGGCACGGCCGGCCCCTGGCACCACGGCGACGCCCCCGAAGTGGATGTCCGCGATCGACTCGATGACACCGGTGCGCGCCGCCGGACTGGCCTTCCTGCTCGCCGCCGTCAACCCGAAGAACCTCATGATGGCCGTGGCGGCCGGCGTCACCGTCGGTACCAGCGGCGCGGACACCGGGTCGGTCGTCTGGGCGCTCGTCGTGTTCGTCGTCCTCGCCTCGCTGAGCATCGCCGTCCCCGTCGTCGGCTACCTGGTCGCCCGCACCCGGGTGCAGGGAGCGCTCGGGGCGCTGCGCGACTGGCTCACCGCCAACAACGCCACGATCATGGCGGTCCTGCTGCTCGTCATCGGTGTGACGACCATCGGCAAGGGCCTCGGTGCGTTCTGATGCGCATCCTGGCCGGGCTCGACCGTCACTCGTGGCGCACGGAGGCCCTCTCCGGCGTGACCCTCGCAGCGATCGCCATCCCGCTGAACATCGGGTACGCGCAGATCGCCGGTCTGCCACCGACCGCCGGGCTGTACTCCCTGATCGTGCCGGCGGTGCTGTTCGCCCTGCTCGCGTCGAGTCGACAGCTGGTGGCGTCGCCCGACGCCGCGGCGGCCGCGCTCGTCGGATCCTCGCTCGCCGGGCTCGCGGCGACGGGCAGCGCGTCGTACGTCCAGCTCGCACTGGCGCAGGCACTCGTCGGCGCCGTCGTGTTCGCCCTGTGCGCCGTCCTGAAGCTGGGGTTCCTGGCGAACTTCCTGTCCGCGCCGATCCTGGTCGGGTTCGTGGGCGGGCTCGCGCTCGACATCCTGCTCAGCCAGGTGGCGAAGATGCTCGGGGTCAAGGTGAACAGCGGTAACGAGTTCCTCCCGCGGTTCGGGGAACTCGTCACCGGGCTCGGACACCTCAACGTGTGGTCGGTGTGCCTGTCCGTCGGGTCCGTGGCCGTGCTGGTCATCGGCCGTCGGTTCCGAGCGATCCCGTGGGCACTCGTCGTGCTCGTCCTGACGACCGTCGTCCTGATCGTGTTCCGGCTGGACGACGCCGGCGTGGCAGTGCTCGGCGAAGTGCCCGCCGGACCACCGACCCTGACGTGGCCGCAGATCTCGTGGCACCAGTGGGTCCAGGTCATCCCGAGCGCCGTCGCCCTGACCCTCGTCGCGATGGCCGAGGGGCTGCTCGTGGCCCGCCGGTACGCCGAAGCGCACGACTACACGGACCGGGCGAACCGCGACCTCTGGGCGTTCGGTGCAGCGAACCTCGGCTCCGGCCTCACCGGCGGGTTCACGGTCGGTTCGTCGGCCTCGCGGACGGCGGCCATGGACCAGAGCGGGTCCAGGACCCAGCTGCCGTCGCTGATCGCCGCGGTGCTCACCCTGCTCGTCGTCTGCTTCGGCACCGCGCTGCTGGAGGACATCCCCTCGCCGGCGATCGGCGCGATCGTCGCCGTCGCGGTCGTGCCGCTCCTGGGCCTCCGCGACTTCGCCCGGCTCTGGCGGCTCCGACGGTTCGAGTTCGCCGTCGCCGCCGTCTGCTTCCTCGGGGTGCTGCTGCTCGGCCCGATCATCGGCATCGCGATCGCCTTCGTCCTGTCGCTCGTCAACGTCATCCGGTCCGCCGCGAACCCGCCCGCCGACGTCCTGGTGCCGAGCGGCGACCCGGTCGACGTGTTCCGGGCTGCCCGAGACGGCAGCGTCTCGTCGGCACCCGGCGTCGTGGTCCTCCGGTTCTCCGGACCGCTCTTCTTCGGCAACGCCCAGCGCTTCGCATCGGCGGTCCGCTCCGTGCTCGCCCCTGACGACCAGGCTGTCCCGGTGCACGCCCTGGTGCTCGACTGCAGCGCGGTCACCGGGATCGACACGACCGCGGCGGACGTCGCCGGCGAGGCGCTCGACTGGGCCCGCGCCAACGGGGTCGAGGTCGGCTTCTCGCGAGCACGGGCGGCGACGCGGGCCGACCTCGAGCACTTCGACCTGGTCGGGGGCAGTCGCTTCTTCCCGAGCAACCGGGCGGCCGTCGCCGAACTCGGCCGCTGAGGCCACCGAGGCCTTCGAGGCCGCGCGTGCCCGCCGGTGGTCAGCGCAGCTGCCGGAGCTCGGCGATGTCGAGCCCGAGGTCGGCGATCCGGGCCAGCAGCCCGTGCAGCTGCGTCTGGTCGGACAGGTCGCCGACGAGCAGCGTCTCGCCGGGGCCGATCTGCACCAGCGAGAACTCCGGGAACGCGGCGACGAGGGTCTCCGACATCGCGTAGGGAAGACGCACCTCGTAGCGGCTCATCGTCGGCCTCCTGCTCGTCGTGGAGCCACGATCATCCCGCGCGGGGGCCGGTGCGGGGTTCCCCTGATCCGGGTGAGGTCTCCGTCGTGTCCGCAGCGCTTCGGAGGTCCGGCCCGAGCGCGCCGGGTCCCCGGCCGGACCGCCTCAGAGCAGGCCGCGCCGACGAGCGGCCTGCACCGCCTCGGTGCGCCCCGCGGCGGACAGCTTGCCGTAGATGCTCCGCAGGTGGGTCTTGATCGTGTTCACGCTGAGGTGGTGCTTCGCCGCGATCTCGGCGACGGTCTGGTGCGCCGGGAGCTCGAGCAACAGCTCCTGCTCCTTGGGGGTCAGCGGGACCGTGGCCTCCGGACGCTCCAGTCCGACGCCAATCCGCTCGTGTTCCGCCAGCGCGAGGACGTGGTCGGCGTACGGCTCGAGCGCCCCGTACGACCCGTGGTGCCGGAACACCAGCTGCGCGCCCGCACCCCGGCAGGCGAGGAACTCGCGGGCGTAGCCGAACTCCTCGCTGACGGCGAGCGCGCGGCGGACCCGCTCGGCCGCCTCGGCGGGCCGGCCGTGCGTGCACGCGTGCTCGGCGAGGGCGAGGTGGGCGTTCACGATGCTCGTCCCGGACCACGCCGCGTCGTCGCCGTCGACCGCTGCGGCCAGGTCGCGTTCGACGAGGTGGTCGGTCCGCCCGCCGGCCAGCAGCCGGAGCGTGTTCACCTCGAGGGAGTCGGTGCCGAGGACGTCGGCGACGATGCGGCGGACCTCGGCCGCTGCGGGTGCGCCGTGGAGCGTGCTCGACCAGGCGTGCAGGCGCGTCGCGGCCCCGGCGACCACCCGCGGGTGGTCGCGGCCGTCGAAGCGGACGAGCTGCACGAGCCGGGCGAGGGCCTCCCGCGGGGCGGGCGAGGCGTCGATCGCCGCGACGAGGAGCAGTGCGCGCACCTGGAAGAGCAGCCCGAGCTCGCTCCCGGTCGGGTCGGCCTGGTCGATGCGGTGCAACGAGGTGAACGACACCGGTTCGCAGCGCAGGTAGGCGCGTGACGTCGCGAGCAGCAGCGCGCGGGCGGTCGCGCGGTTGTAGGGCGGCGCGGTGTCGAACGGCAGTGCGCCCATCCGCGCCTCGTACTCGCAGGCCGTCCGCCAGTCGCCGGTGCGGACGGCGAGCGTCGCGGCGGTGTCGCAGGCGATGAGGAAGACCCACGAGAACCCGGCGTGCGCAGCGGCCGCCTGGATCGACCGGAGCAGTTGGTCGGCGTCGCGCCGGCGGCCGGCGACGACGAGGCACCAGGCGACCGCAGCCCGGAGCAGCAGCGCGACGTCGAGCGACTCGACGGGCGTCTGCCGCAGGTACGCGCCGAGTTCCTGCAACCGCGCCGAGGCGTCGTCGGGGTCCTCGACGGTGAACGACCGGAGCGCTTCGATGACCGGCCGCCACACCCGTGCGTCCTCGGGTGCGGCTGCAGCGAGCTGCGCGGCCGCCTGGGCGAACCGTTCCTCGGTGCCGATGCGGTCCGGGAACGACGGGGCGTCCATGCCGATGCGGATCGTGAGCGTGGCCAGTGAGTCCTGGCTCGGTGGGAGCGCTCGCAGAGCCGTCGCCACGATGGCCGCGCGGCCCTCCATGAGCAGGACACCGCCGGACCGCTCCAGCTGCCCGCGCACCGCCGACTGGTCGCGCGCGAGCAGTGCCTGTTCGAGCGCGAGGACGTGCAGGCCCCTGGACTCGTACCACCCGGCCGCCGCGACGTGGTTGCGGACCGCGCCGCACTCGTCGCGGCGACGGAACTCGGCGCGCATGAAGCCGGCGAGGATCGGGTGGAACCGGAAGCCGTCCTGGTCGGCACTCGTGGTCACGAGCACGTTCCGGGCGCTCAGCCGCTGCAGCACCGTGCCGACGTCGGCACGCCCGGTGAGCTCGACGGCGAGGGCGAGCGGGACCTCGGACCCGACGGCCGTCCGCATCAGGACGTCGCGGTGGTCGTCGTCCAGCGTGTCGAGGACCCGTGCCACCAGGTAGTCGGCGACCTGGTGCTGGTCGCCGCCGAAGTGGCGGACCGCTGCGCCGCGGTCGGATTGCTCGAGCAGGTACGGCATCGCCAGCGCGAGCCCCGCAGCCCACCCCGCCGTCCGGTGGGTGAGCGTCTCGGCATCCTGGATCGGCAGCACCAGGTCGAAGCGGAGCGCGAGGGCCAGCGTGTCCTCGACGCTGAACGCGAGGTCCTGCGTCGGGACGACGAGCCGCCCGCCTGCCGCCTGCGTGACGGCGGCGAACCCGCTCGGCTCGAAGCGTCCGGCGACGACGACGCGGGTCCGGGGACCGCACGCGCGCAGGAGCCGGATGAGCGGCGGGACACCGAGCCCGCCGAGCAGACGGTCGACGTCGTCGAGGAACAGCCACTGCTCGGTGTCGTCGTGCACGGTCTGCGGCGGGTCCTCCTGCAGCAGTGCGTCCGCGTCGAGCCACCGCACGACGACGTCGTCCGCCGTGAGGAGCTCCGCCCACGCGGCGAGCGCGGTGGACTTGCCGGCACCACCCGGCGCCCACATGGTGAGCAGGCGTCGGTCGGAGCGGCGGAACCGTCGGAGGTGGTCGAGCAGCCGCGGTCGCTCCAACGCATCGGTGGGTGGGACCGTCGTGGTCGGGTCCGACCCGACCGGCGTCCCCGTGCCGGTGCGCTGTCCGCTGCTCCTGGTCTGTTGGAAGGTGTGCATGTGAGGCCTTTCCCTGAAAAGGCTTGCGTTGCTCACGATAGGCGCGGCGGGCGGTCGAGGCGAGGGATCGTCGTGCGCGTTGAGGACATTCACCCCATCCGGGTGAGGGCGGCTGCCTCATCCGCTCCGGGTGAGGCGGCCCGCGGTCCCGACGCCCGAGGATCGGGTGCATGCAGACCCTGCTCGAGGCCGTGGACGTCGCAGGCGGTGCGTTCCTGATGGGTTCGGACCGCTACTACCCCGACGAGGGGCCGGTGCACGAACGCACGGTCGCCGCGTTCCGGATCGCCGCGCACCCCGTCACCAACGCCGAGTTCGCCGCCTTCGTGGCGGCGACCGGGTGGACGACCGAGGCCGAGCGCGCGCTCGACCCCGTGCAGTACCCCGACCTGGCGCCGGCCGACCGGGCTCCGGGGTCACTGGTGTTCGCGCCCACGACCGGACCGGTGGACCTCGGCGACTGGCGGGCCTGGTGGACCTGGTGTCCGGGTGCTGACTGGCGGCACCCGGCCGGGCCGACGTCGTCGGTGGACGGACGCGAGGAGCACCCGGTGGTCCAGGTCTCGCACGGCGATGCGGCGGCGTACGCGGCGTGGGTCGGTGGGCGACTGCCGAGCGAGGCCGAGTGGGAGTACGCGGCGCGCGCCGGCGGTGACCCGTCGTGGCCGTTCGCCTGGGGGAGGGAGGCGCACCCGGGCGGCCGGACGATGGCCAACACGTGGCACGGGGCGTTCCCGTACCGCAACACCGGGGCTGCCGGGTGGACGGGGACGTCGCCCGTGGGGTCGTTCCCCGCGAACGCGCTTGGTCTGGTGGACATGATCGGCAACGTGTGGGAGTGGACCGATTCGCGGTACACCGAGCGGCACGATCCGTCGACGACCCCGACGACCCCGACGACCCCGACG